>NZ_KV820423.1:0-893 GCF_001815375.1 Neisseria sp. HMSC065C04 | reverse complement strand
TTTAACAACAAGGGATTTGTTGAGAAAAAGCTGGGGCAATTGATAAAAGGCCGTCTGAAAAAGCTTCAGACGGCCTTTTACTTTTGAATTTTGTAAGTGATTGAACTACTGAGCGAAACAGGAGTTAGCAGGCTAAAATACTAGTATTATGAATTTAACATAATATAAATTATGTAGTTTTTCCCTATACCTAACAATCGCCGTTGTTTATTCCTGTTTGTTAACTATTAGTTAATCTTAAAAGATTCCGTATAGTACTCCAATTTTTAGTATAAAATCAATGTTTTTTAAGAGAAATGTGACTGCTAAATTTACCACTTTTTCCCTGAATGGTGGAAAATAGGGAGGAGTGTCTCTTTATCCCTTATTTCAACCGTTCGGGCAGACTTTTTTCCATTCATCCCATTCGCTTTACCATCGGCATTATCCCCGTTATCATACAGTGTTCATCGTCAGTCGGATATTACCCTTATGACCGCCCGTCAATCCTACCACCTTACCTTTGCCCGTTTCTCCCCCTCACTTTCAGTCCGCTCCTTCAGCGCATCCGAAGCGGTCAATACCGCTTACCGTGTCGAAATCACCGCTACCTCGACCGATTCCTCACTGCCTCTGTCTTCCTACCTCAACCAACGCGCAGCGTTTGAGATTCGTCCTCAGGAAGGCTTACTGTCGGAAGTGGCCGGGGCATTCGGGTCTGCTTCAGACGATCCCCCGGCGAAGCAATGGCAGGGCATTATCACCTCATGCGAGAAGTTGTCGGTATCCAAGGATGAAACCGTTTACCGCTTTGTTTTAGAGCCGCGTTTCGCGGCAATGAAACATTTCCAAACTTCACGACTGTTCCAACACCAAACCATTCCCGACATCGTTGCCGCCGTCTTCAAACACCA
>NZ_KV820422.1:421189-461925 GCF_001815375.1 Neisseria sp. HMSC065C04 | reverse complement strand
ACCTTTGTCGCCTTTAGCGCCGGCTGCACCAGTAGCGCCGTCTTTACCGTCTTTACCATTCTTACCATCTTTTACGATAGTAGTAGTAACTGTACCGGTCTCAAGATCAGTAATAGTGATTGTATGGGTACCGTCTTTATTATCTACAACTTCACCAGTGATGCTGCCGCCTTTTGCACCGGTATCGCCGGTATCGCCTTTAGGACCTGCAGGACCGGTATCACCTTTTTCGCCTTTAGCACCAGTTGCACCAGTATCGCCTTTAGGGCCAGCCGCACCAGTTGCACCGGAAGCACCAGTAGAACCACCACCAATTACGCTCAGGGTGTATTCGTTAGTGCCGTTTGAGGTCATTGTCAAACCGTTACCGGCGATCAGTTTCAGAGTGTTATTGGCATTTGATTTAGGATCGTATTTGTATGTACCTTCAGCTGGTGAGCTACCGCTACCATTATGGCCTGAGAATACAAACGGATTCAGGTTTTCGATGCGGTTTGCAACAGCGTACAATTGAGAGCCGTTGATTGCATCGGTAGAAGTTGAAGAGATACGACCTGCGGCAACGTTTTGGATTTGACGTTCGTTACCTGCAGAACCTACAGACAATACTGCGCCGTTACCCAAGCCGCTGGTTGCGCCTGCGAAGCCACCGTAAGTGTAGCCGCCGACTGTTGCAGAAGAGGTAGGTACGAATGCATTGGTTGTAGAGCCGTTGCCCAGGGCTACGCTGTTTTCGATAGTAGATTTAGCTTCTGTACCCAAAGCCAGAGTGTTTTGGGCTGTTGCTTGAGCGTTGTTACCCAAAGCAGTTGCAAACTTGCCGTTGGCTTGAGAGAGGCGACCCAATGCAATGGCTTGTTCTGAAGTGGCTTGACTTTGTACACCCAAAGCTACTGAGTATTTACCTGTTGCTTGAGAAGCAGGACCGAATGCAGAAGCAGAAATACCGTCGGCTACGGAACCGCGACCGATTGCTACAGCAGAACCTTGTTTAGCTTGAGCGTCGCCACCCAATGCTACCGCACCGTTTGCCAGGGCTTGAGAACGTTGGCCGATAGCAGTTGCTACGATACCGGTTGCTTGAGCATTGGTACCGATTGCCATAGCCGAACCAGCATTATTAGTACCTACAACACCATCACCATCAGCACCAGTAGAGGTACCATCAGCTTTTGCTTCAAAACCTACGGCAACGTCAGCAGCTTGGTTAGCAACTGCGGCATTACCATGAGCGACAGAGTTATTACCCAATGCTTTAGCTGTAAAACCTGTTGCGAGAGATTGCTCGCCACTTGCTGTAGAACCAGCACCTGTTGCAATAGCTCGAGTACCGGTAGCAGTAGCACGCAAACCAACAGCAATCGCATTGGTAGCGCCTGCAGTCGTATTTTTACCAACAGCTACAGCATTATCGCCAGCTGCAGCAGACTGATAACCAGCAGCAACTGCAGAAGAGCCAGAAGCATTAGATTCTTTACCTACGGCAACAGTAGCTTGACCAGACGCTTTTGATTGAGAACCAAAAGCAAGAGACTCACCACCGGTAGCTTGAGCTTGCTTACCAATAGCTACATCCATATCTTTGCTAGATGTTGCCTCTCTACCGATTGCAACAGAATCAATAGACTGATTAGTTGCACTAAAACCAATTGCAATACCATTTTCTTTAGTTGCATTTGCGCCTTTACCGATAGCTACTGCTTTATCGCCAGTACCAGTCGCATTAGTACCAATAGCCACAGAATCGTGTGATACTTTGCCATTTTCCAGTCTGTAGGTATTTGCGCCAGTACCGATATTGATATTGCTATCACCTTGATTAGTACCTGCTACATTACCTGGAGCATCAGATTTAATGGTAATGGTACTAAGAGTTGTATCTACACCTGCTTGAGCAGCGCCGGAAGCCATCAAGGCACCTGCCGCCGCAACTGCAGCAGCTACGGCTTTACGCTTGTCAGAAGCGGATTTTTTGCCGTGTGCATGGCTGATTTCGGAAACCGCGGTCCATGTCTGGGTCGCGTTGTTCCAAATGACTTTAAAGACTTTATTCATATCGATTTTCCTGTAAGGGGTTTGATTTCTTTTGGGACGTTTGCTCGGCTATAAACCGCCTGCCCATACATATGCCGCACTTCAGAGTTTCCCCTTTATGCGGTTTTACGTCGTAATCTCTTGTATGCAATTCCCGTGCCAAAAGTCTCCACTTGGCCGAATTTCAGCTAAATTCCTGTTTTATGGGATTTTATGCTGATACATTTCTAGAAGCTTGTGAAGTTTGGGAAACGATGTGCCGTTTTTTGTCAGCTTGTTTCTTAACCAGTCACTTTTTGTCAGCTTCTTTCAATGCATTCGGAATCCTGATGCAAATTTTATATGCGTTTGGTTTTATAAATCAAATCTTCCGATAAAGTGTTATTTTTTCAGCCTCAACGGTCATGCCGGTTAGATTCACTTGTTGCTTTTTTAAACGCTTATTTTAAGTATTTAATTTTTATTGTTATTTTTAAATAAAAATGATTGTTAAATATTATACAAATAGGATAGTTATTTTAGTGATAGATTTAGATGTCAGCTTTTATTTAGAGAATTAATGAGATTTGTATTGAAGGTTGATTTGAATCATGTAATGGGTTTATACAGTCTGTTTTCAGACGGCCTTTAACGTTTTCTAACATTTAAATGAAGGCTTAATGATGCGAATTTATGCGTTATTGAGCCGCTAAATAGTATAAAAAAGGCAAGTGTAAAACTTGCCTTTACGTTTGGAATCGGTCTGTTTTCTATGGTGTAAAACCATGCTGTATTTCAGACGGCCTTACCAACGGAATGTTTGGGTTACGCCTGCGGATGCGCCGTTGTTGCCGGCATAGCCGTAGCCGCCGGTATGGCTGGAGGCGCAGGCGGGGAGTGTGGCGAGGGTCAGGATGAGGAGGATGTGTTTCATGTTTTTTTCTCTGAGTGGGTTGGTTTTAGACTTGGGACGTTTTGTTACCCTATGAATCGGAATGGATATGGCTTTGTTGCTTTGTCTTGATTTAATGTATTGAAAAAGGCCGTCTGAAATCGGTTTTCAGACGGCCTTTATTTTATATCAGCTTATCAGTGGCGGAAATGGCGAATACCCGTTACTACCATCGCAATACCGTGTTCGTCCGCTGCGTCGAAGACTTCTTGGTCGCGCATGGAGCCTGCGGGATGGATGATGGCTTTGATGCCCTGCTCGGCAATGACATCTACGCCATCGCGGAATGGGAAGAAGGCATCGGAAGCGGCACAGGCGCCGTTTAAGTCTAAGCCTGCGTCCTGCGCTTTGCGGGCGGCGATGCGGGTGCTGTCCACGCGGCTCATTTGGCCTGCGCCGATGCCGTAGGTTTGACCGCCTTTGCCGAAGACGATGGCGTTGGATTTGACGTATTTGGCGACGTTCCAGACAAACAGCAAATCGTTCCATTCTTGCTCGGTCGGTTGGCGTTTGGAGACGACTTTCAAATCGGCGCGGTTGATGCGGTGGATGTCGGGGGTTTGTACCAACAGTCCGCCGCCGACGCGTTTGAGTTCAAAGCGGTTCGCGCCTGCCTCAAGCGGCACTTCCAATACGCGCACGTTTTTCTTGGCGGTGGCGATTTCGAGGGCTTCGGCGGTGAACTTCGGCGCCATGAGGACTTCCATAAATTGGTTGTCGGTAATTTGTTTGACGGTTTCGCCGTCCACTTCGCGGTTGAAGGCGATGATGCCGCCGAATGCGCTGGTGGTGTCGGTAGCGTAGGCGAGTTTGTAGGCGGTCAATGTATCGGCTGCAACGGCAACGCCGCACGGGTTGGCGTGTTTCACAATCACGCAGGCGGGCGCGTCGAAGGATTTGACGGCTTCCCAGGCGGCATCGGCATCGGCGATGTTGTTGTACGACAATTCTTTGCCTTGCAGTTGTTTGTAGGCGGAAAGGCTGCCTGCGGCGGGGTAAATATCGCGGTAGAACGCGGCGCGTTGGTGCGGATTTTCGCCGTAGCGCATGTCTTGCACTTTAATCCAGCTTTGATTGAACTGGCTGGGGAATTCGCCGATTTGGGGCTGGCCGCTCAAGACGTCGTCTGAAAGCGAGGTCAGGTAGTTGGAAATCATGCCGTCGTATTGGGCGGTATGGCTGAATGCTTTGCGTGAAAGGTTGAAGCGGGTTTTGTCGCTCAAGGCGCCGTTGTTGGCTTCGAGTTCGGCTGCGATGGCCGGGAAATCGGCGGTATCGGTAACGATGGCGACGTGTTTCCAGTTTTTCGCGGCAGAGCGCACCATGGTCGGGCCGCCGATGTCAATGTTTTCAATCGCGTCTTCCAGTGTGCAGTTTGGTTTGGCGATGGTGGCGGCGAAGGGGTAAAGGTTGACGCACACTAAATCGATATTGCCGATGCCGTGTTCTTCCATCTTGGCGACGTGTTCGTCTAAATCACGACGGCCGAGGATGCCGCCGTGGATTTTCGGATGCAGGGTTTTCACGCGGCCGTCGAGCATTTCGGGAAAACCGGTATAGTCGGCAACTTCGATAACGGGAACGCCTGCATCAGCCAAGAGCTTTGCTGTACCACCGGTAGAAAGGATTTCTACACCGAGCTTGGTCAGGGTTTGGGCAAATTCGACTGCGCCTGTCTTGTCGGATAGGCTGATCAGGGCGCGTTTGATGGAAGACATGAGATTTCCTTTGTTGAAGGTTTAATCGATATGGGATGAATTTTCAGGGCGGTATTATCCGCTATTTTCGCCTTTTTGGCAGTAGGTTTTTATAGATATTGTTGACAATTTTATTGTAAAAGGCCGTCTGAAACTTGGTTTCAGACGGCCTGATGTTTTTGACTATTTAAATCCCATTTTCTTCGCCACGCATACTGCGCCTGCCATGCCTGCGCATAAGGGCATGAGCAAGGCAACGGGGGCGTAGGTGAGTTCTAAAACAAAGACGATGGCCGTCAGGGGCATTTTGAGGGAAACGCCGAGGAAAACGGCGGCGCCGACAACGGCCGCGCTTTCGGACGACATGGCAGGAAAGAAAGTATTCCACGCGGCTGCGGCGGCAAAGGCGATGGTGCTGCCGAGCATCATGGACGGGGTAATCAGGCCGCCGTATGCACCTGCCGCCAGCGCCATCAAGACGACCAGCCATTTAACGGCGGTCAGCTCAAGGCTGTGTTGCCAGTCGGTTATGCCGCCAAAGGTCAGTTGGTTGCCTGCTTTGCCGTTGCCCAAAATTTCGGGAAACCAAACAGCAATCGCGCCGATGAGTGCAAACATGCAGACGGCCAAGGGAATGATTTTGATGTTGTCGCGCTTGATGAAGGGGAATTTTTGGGCGGTGCGCTGGAAAAAGACGGCGGTTGCGCCCAGTATCGGGCCGATGATGGCGGAAAACCAAAGTAATGAGGTGTTGATGGAAAGGTTGGCCGGATGATATTGCTGTACGTCGCCCAAGCCGATGCGTGCGACGGCGGTGGCAATGACGGAAGTCAGCAATGCGGCAGCGACGGCTTGCTGCGTCCATACGCCCAGCATGGCTTCGAGGATGAAAAGTGTGGAGGCGAGCGGCACGTTATACACGGCTGCCAAACCTGCACCTGAAGCGCAAGCAATGACCAGCCTTGCGTCATCTTCGCTCAGCCCGAAACGGTTGACACCGACTGAAGCGAAAGCGGCGGTCATTTCGCGCGGCGCAACTTCGCGGCCGAGCGGCGAGCCAAGCCCGACGGTGATGATTTGCAACAGGGCATGGCTGACGGTTTCCAAAAACGGAAAACCGGCGAGCGGATTTTTAACCACGGCTTTGATACCCGGTTGCGGCCTGCCGTAGCGTTTGAGCAACCACCACCCCAAGCCGACCACCACGCCGCAACAGGCCACGACCACGATACGCCGCGCAGGACTTGCCTGCGCTACGCCCTCTCGGAATGAAACGTATAGGCCGTCTGAACCGTAACCATAGGCAAGATGTTGAATCGTATGCATGATTTCGGTTAATACAATGCCGACCATGCCGCCGATGATGCCGGTAATGATGAGGACGGCCCAGAGTTTATGAGTGTCTTTCACGGGTTTTGACTTGAGGTAGTAATGATTTGATCAAAGCGTTTTTCGGGGGAACTATTGTCCGCCTAAGGGATAATTTTTGGGGGCAACGTGGGTTTTACCGTTATAAGGAAAAATATATTTCTGATTTTTATAATTTTTCTTTCCTGATACGCCGCTGAGTTTTGCAGTCAACGCCCATACGCCGGATACGGCAGGACGGCTTTTATCAAAAGCAATTTTGGCTTCCAGGCTGGTATATCTGTCTTTGCAGTCTCGTTTTTCACGCCCTTTCAATTCATCGCAATCGCCAAAATATGCGCCGTTATCGTTACCGCTGATAATAAAGCTTTTACGGATGCGGTTGCTATCATCGGTAAACAGGAAGTTTTGCGAAGTTGTTGTGTCGCCTTGGCCTGTATAACTTGACTCGACAGTGTAGCCCCAGTTTTGCGCGCCCATCTGAACAAACTTCCACGCCTTATTCTCCGGCACATCCCCCCATGCGCCGATTTCATCTCTTCCGTGCTGTTTGATTGCCCACTTGCCGTCTGTTTTTTCCAAAACAAACAATTCTGCCAGGCCGGGAGAAGCATGGGCGTCCTGTTTTATTTTTTGTTCCATATCGTAGGCAAAACCTGTGTACAACACATAGCGCGCGGCTTTGCCGTTGCGTGTTACGGTATGGTCGGCAACGGGTTTCATGCAATACATGATGTTGTTAGATGGTGCCTGTCCGTCTTTCGGCGGCTCGGTAAGCTGGCATTTGTGCGCGGCAAGCGGTCGGTTGTAATGTTTGGCAATAACGGCCTGTACGGCGGCTTTGTCATTATCGGGTGCAACCGACGCCAAGATAGGGCTGGCAAGCAAAAGCAGGGAGATGATACGTTTCATAGAAATTTTCCCAAAATGTTTGATTGAAAAAGTACGGCTACTTCAGGCCGTCTGAAACTGTTTTCAGACGGCCTTTTTGTGTTTACTGCCGATACGCGCCAACACACCGGCGACAAAAGTGGACGAAATAACGACGGTAATGCCCAGCGCGGCCATACTGCTTAAATGTTCGCCCAAAATCAACACCGCCATGATAACGCCGATGACAGGCTCAAGCGAAATCAGCAGGCCGGAGACGTTGGCAGGGACTTTATTCATGCCTTTGTTCCACAACAGATAGGCCAGCCAACTGCAGCCGATTCCCATATATAAAATCGACAGCGTACCGCCCCATGACCAGTTGATTTGATAGCTGTCTGCCAACACCAGCGAAAACGGTAGACACAACACCGCCGCCACCGCCATGGAAGCTGCGGTAAATGCGGGCGCACCGATACGGGCAATCATTTGCTGGCTCGGACGTATCACGCCTGCAAAACCCAATCCCGCAAGCAAAATCAACAGACAGCCGAACCAGTCAATCGTACCGCCCTCTTCTGCACCGCCCATGACCATCATGCCCACGCCGGCAAACGCCACCGCGCCGCAAATCCAGTGGTACAGTTTGGCTTTGTCGTTGAAGAAGAAATGACCGACAAAGACCACCAGCAAAGGCTCCAGCCCGACCATGGTAATCGCGCTGGCGGCAGATGTGTATTTCAAACCGATAAACTGGAGCATCAAAACGACAACGTAATTGACAAAGGAAATCCACAACAAGGGCTTCCACTCGCTCCGCGGAATCCTACCCAAATGACGGCGGCACGACGGCAGCACCATCAACGCGGCAATCAACAGCCGCGCCTCAACCATCAGCGTCGGGTCGATCATTTCGTAAGAATACTTGGCAGCGATAAAAGAGCTGCCCCAAATCAGCAGGGCAAGTATTTGATAGAACATGGTCCGACCTTTTAAAAAGGGTTAATCGTTTCTTCTCTATATTTATTATTCAGACGGCCTGGAAGGTTGGCTTTTTTTATTTTGTCTGAGTCAGCGAATCCAAAAAGTCGAAGAGTTTGGCATTCATTTCACTGAAATCTGCCGCTTCGATTTTATCCGGATGTTGGACATAAGTTTGGACTTGGCTTTGTTCGGCTACATTTTCGCGCCCGTCCGCCGCAATCAGCAGCCCGACGGCTTCGCGGTCAAACTCCAAATGAGCCTGGAAGGCATAATGTTTGGGCGCAAAACGGATAATCTGGCGCGGACAGCCTTTGCTGGTTGCCAACACAACCGCCTCATCCGTCAAACCGGGCATATCGCCGTGCCAATGGCCGGTATTCAGGGTCTTGCCCAACAGGGAAACATGGGCATCCGCCAAACCTTCCGCCGTCAGCTCAATCGGATAAATGCCGATTTCACGCTCAGGGCTGCGCGTGTGGCGCGCGCCGTAGGCAACGGATAAAAGCTGCGCACCCAAACACACGCCGACAATATATTTATCCGCCGCCATCGACTGACGCATCAGGCGCAGCTCGGATTGGGGGTCGTAATACGGGAATGCCTGCCTGTCTTCATCAGGCGATTGCGGCCCGCCCATCACAATCAAAAAATCTATATCGTCCACATTGTCAGGCAGGGCTTCCCTTTCGTACACTTTGGTTGCACTGATGTTATGCCCGCGCCATTGCGCCCATTTCAAATATGCGCCCGGCACTTCAAATGCCTCGTGCAGGATGAAATGGATATTTAATTTATTCGGATTTTGCATTGTTATTTCTCCTTCGACCGTCAGGACGGGTTGCCCTGCCGCATTACAGCATACCGTGCTGTTGTAATTTTTTACGCAGGGTATTGCGGTTCAAACCCAAAATGACCGCCGCTTTAGACTGGTTGCCGCCGCATTGCTCCATTACGCAGGCAAGCATCGGCTTTTCCACTTGATGCAACACCATATCATACACGCCGCAAGGTTCCGTACCATCTAAGTCTTTGAAATATTGTCGTAAGTTTTGTTCAATACATTGCGCAATGTCAGTCGTCGTTTGATTCATCGTGATTGTCTTTCTTTAGATTTGTTTTTAAATGATGAGGCCGTCTGAAACCCTTTAGCCTTCCCGATAGTGGCATACCCAGCGGTCGATTTTCTCCGAAAGCGCCTCAAGATAGGCGGCAAGGGTATCGTATTGTGCCGCTGCGCTGTCCAAGCGGTTGATGTCCCGGCGTGTCTGCTCGCCGTCGGGCATTTCGTCGATGTACCAGCCTATGTGTTTGCGGGCGATGCGCACACCGGCGACTTCGCCATAAAATTCATGCATGGCGCGGATGTGGTTCAAAATGGTGGCGTTGCATTCTGCCAAGCTCAAGGCCGGCGGCAAAACGCCGTGTTCGGCGTAATGTTTCAAATCACGGAAGAGCCACGGCCTGCCTTGTGCGCCGCGCCCTATCATGATGCCGTCGGCGGCGGTTTGTTTTAGGACGGCGGCGGCTTTTTGCGGCGAAGTGATATCGCCGTTGACCCAAACGGGGATGTTCAGACGGCCTTTGGTTTCGGCAATCAGTTCGTAACGCGCTTCGCCTTTGTACATCTGCGTGCGTGTGCGACCATGGATGGCAAGGGCTGCGATGCCTGATTCTTCGGCGATTTTGGCGATGGTCGGCAAGTTTTGATGTTCGTCGTGCCAGCCCAAACGGGTTTTGAGGGTAACGGGTACATCCACCGCGTTGACAACGGCTGCCAAGATTTCGGCAACCAAAGGCTCGTTTTGCATCAATGCGCTGCCTGCCTGCACATTGCAGACTTTTTTGGCCGGGCAGCCCATGTTTATATCAATCACCTGCGCGCCTAAGCCGACGTTATACCGCGCGGCTTCCGCCATCTGCTGCGGATCGCTGCCGGCAATCTGCACGGCCACCACTCCGCCCTCGCCTTCAAAATCGCTGCGGCGCAGAGTCTTTTTGGTATTTCTAAGCGTCGGGTCGCTGGTCAGCATTTCGCACACTGCCCACCCTGCGCCAAACTCGCGGCAAATCCGGCGGAACGGTTTGTCCGTAATGCCTGCCATGGGGGCGAGTGCGATGGGGTTGTCAATGAAATAGCCGCCGATGTGCATAATGTGTGCGCCAAATTAAAAGGGCTGAAATTGTACAATTTTTAAGCAATTTTTCCAATCGTATTTACATGTTGCACAATGAAAAAGGCCGTCTGAAACTGGGTTTCAGACGGCCTTTTCAGCCAAAACATTTAAATAAACAACATGACAACCATCTGCACAGCGTCCTGAATCATGGCAATAATCGGCCAAATCAGTTTGGCCAGCAGGCCGGTAAACAACAGGATCAGGATAATCCATGTGCCGTATGGCTCGATTTTACGGAACTGCATGGACTGCTTGGCGTTAAGGAAGGTATCGAGAAAAATACCGCCGTCCCAAGGCAAAATCGGAATCAGGCTGAATGCGACCCAAATCGAGTTCACCATCACGCCGTAACCTGCCATCTGCACCAACGGCGCTTGATAAGACTCAGGCACATACGCGGCAAGTACGACGACAAAACCCCAAAAGAACGCCAAAATCAGATTGGCAATCGGACCTGAAATCGACACCCAACGCCACGCGCGGCGCGGATCGCGGAAATTGCGCGAATCGATGGGCATAGGACGCGCCCAGCCGAACAGAAAACTGCCAATCATCAGACACACCAGCGGCACGACAATCGTACCGACAGGGTCGATGTGCGGCAGCGGATTGAGGGTCAAACGCCCAAGCTGCTCGCCGGTATGGTCGCCCCAATACCGCGCCGTATAACCGCGCGCCACTTCGCGCACGGTAATGGCCAACAACACGGGCAATACTGCCAGCAGAAATACGCCTAAATCAAAATTTGCAAACATGGTTTTCCTTATCAAACATGCCGTCTGAAAACAGAAAATATCCTTTCAGACGGCCCGAGGCTTTAATCGTCTTCTGTCTTATCCGAATCGAAAGACTCTTTCAGCTCTTTCCAAGTAATGCCCTTACCTTGCGGATTCAATTTGAAGACTGGTTCACTATAAAGTAATGGCGAATATCTTTAATAAAAGGCCTGTCATGCTGAAATTTAACACGCAGTACCGATTCCATAAAGGTTTTCAAACAGCATGATTCATTGCTTCTCGCTATCATACCCAATTCGAGCACCCCATTTATTTCAAGCCTAAAGGCCGTCTGAAACTTCAAATCCAGTTTCAGACGGCCTTTGATTTCCTATTTAAAATGTTTCAGCTGTTTTACAGGCTGTAATACATTTCAAATTCCAGCGGATGCGGCGCCATGCGGATGCGGCGGACATCTTCCTCTTTAAAGGCGATGTAGCTGTCGATCCAGTCTTTGCTGAACACGCCACCGCGCAGGAGGAATTCGTGGTCGGCTTTAAGGGCGGCCAGTGCTTCTTCCAAAGAAGCGCAAACGGTTGGCACCAATGCATCTTCTTCCGGAGGCAGGTCGTACAGGTTTTTATCGGCAGGGTCGCCCGGATGGATTTTGTTTTGAATACCGTCCAAACCGGCCATCAACAAAGCGGCAAATGCCAAGTATGGGTTGGCGGTCGGGTCGGGGAAACGCGCTTCGATGCGGCGTGCTTTGCTGCTGTTCACGGACGGAATACGGATGGAAGCGGAACGGTTTTTGGCGGAATATGCCAGTTTGGTCGGTGCTTCAAAGTGCGGCACGAGGCGTTTGTAGGAGTTGGTGGACGGATTGGTAATCGCGTTCAGGGCTTTGGCGTGTTTGATGATGCCGCCGATGTAATAAAGGGCGGTATCGGACAAACCGGCATAGCCATCGCCTGAGAACAGGTTTTGACCGTCTTTCCAAATGGATTGGTGAACGTGCATACCGCTGCCGTTGTCGCCCATAATCGGTTTAGGCATGAAGGTGGCGGTTTTGCCGAAGTTGTGGGCAACGTTTTGAATTACGTATTTCATGTCTTGGGTTTGGTCGGCGCGTTTAACCAAAGTAGCGAAACGGGTACCGATTTCCATTTGGCTGCCGGTACCGACTTCGGCGTGATGGACTTCCACTTCGATGCCGAGTTCTTCTAAAACATTGACCATGGCAGAACGCAGGTCTTGGCCGCAGTCAATCGGCGCAACAGGTGCGTAACCGCCTTTGACGGTCGGACGGTGGCCGGTATTTTGACCGTCCAAATGCAGGCCGCTTGACCATGCGCCGCTTTCGGAAGTGATTTCGTAACGGGTTTTGTGCATATCGGTTTCAAATTCTACGCCGTCGAAGACGAAGAATTCAGGCTCTGGGCCGAAATAGGCGGTGTCGCCGATACCGGAAGATTTCAAATAGGCTTCGGCGCGGCGTGCGATAGAACGAGGGTCGCGGTCATAGCCTTGGCCGTCGGCCGGGTCAATGACATCACAGGTAAAGACAACGGTGGTATCGTCGTAGAAAGGATCGACGAAGGCTGTAGACGCATCGGGACGCAACTGCATATCTGAAGCCTGAATACCTTTCCAACCGCCGATGGACGAACCGTCAAACGCTTGACCGTTTTCGAACCATTCTTCGGGATCGTCGAGGACGATGCGGGCGGGGATGGTAAAGTGGTGCTGCTTGCCTTTGGTATCGGTAAAGCGCAAATCTACGAAGCGGGCTTCGCTTTCTTCAATCAGTTTTACAGCGTCTTTGATGGACATCTTCAGCTCCTGAGGGATTGGGTTTAATTTGTTATTCTATCACGGTAAGGCCGTCTGAAATACATCAGGGCACCCGTTTTTACGCAATGAAATATAGTTTCAGACTGTTTGATTGTCAACAATTTTACATTACATCAATCTCTCAAAACTACCTTTTCCCATCATCAATTTCTTTCCAAAATCGCCACTGTCCCTTACAGAAATTGTCATATGATTCGCTTCCATCAATTTGATTAATCTTATCTTCCAAATTGCGTGCTGATTTTTCTGTTTCCTTCGTTGCTTCATTGATGTCCATATAATTACCACATCCTTCAGCACTCCATTGAGCCGAAATATCATTATTGCTACGCTTCGGTGTAAACTCACAGAGTGAAGCCAATGTTTCGTAATAACCGATATTGCGTGCAATTTGCCTACATTGAGCAATTTTGTTCTGAGCGTATATTTCCTGCTCTTGACGTTGCTGCTCCGCAGCCACCTCAGAAGCAGCTTTAGCAGCCTCCAGTTGCGCCCTCAAATTCTCAATTTCTACCTGCATGGATTCAGGAGAGCTTGCCATATTTGATCCCAATCCTGAATCATTGGATCCATCAGTTTCACTAACCCATGAAGGAACATTTTCTACACTTGCTGGAGTTGCCGAACTTGGAGCCTCATATCCACTTGTATCTAGCGAGTTTGTACTTGTAGAAATAAAAAATACAGTGATAAAAACAAGAAATACAACAATCCACGTTAAAATATTACTATTCTCTTCCTTTTCCTTATCCTGTTCTACTTTTGCTTCCTGAGCAGCAGTTTGCTGACGACACATCTCCTCTGCCCTCTGCCGACGATACATTTCCTCTTCTTTTTGTTGTCGATAGCCTTCCTGCCTCCAATATTCTTCTTTGGTCCGTTGCCGTTCCTCTTGCCCTTGTTGTCTTTCGTGCGCTTGCTGTCGTTGTTTCGCCTGCTCTGCTTCTCGCTCTGCTCGCTCCTGCTCCATTAATCTTCTATCATAAGCCCGACGACTTTCAGGGTCTGACAATACAGCATATGCTTGATTAATGATTTTCATGATACGCTGGCTTTCAGCCGAATTGCCATTACGGTCTGGATGATATTTTTGTGCCAATCGCCGATAAGCCTTTTTGATTTCCTGTGTCGTTGCATTACGCGATATTTTTAAATTATCGTAATGAGTACGTGTTGCCATTTGTATCCCTTTGTGATTAAAAATATGCCGCTCCAAAAATGCTGGGACGGCATAGATGTTTTATTGATTTGGAAAAATATCATCGAGGAGAATGGAAACAAACGAAATCATACATAACTTCTCCTCTTGTATCTGGAATGATGTACTCTCTAGTATGAGATAAAGTATCCGAATCTACTTGCATACCTGATCTAGAATACCAAACCATAGTCAAAGTGCGATAAGACTTATCACTACATGAAAACTCGAATAGTTGCTTCTCACTCATATAAAATTTACCATTAGAAAGTTTTTGAGGTTTAGTATACCTGGTTTCAAACCAAGCCCTGTCTCTAGTACGGCTAGAAACATCACCAAAAGTAACAAAATCATCGCCATAGCCTATTTTTACCCAATCTGATGCAACCGCTTGGGCTATGTAACCAAATACTAAAACTACAGAGAAAATCTTTTTTTTCATTTTATACTCCTTTATTTATACAAATAAAATATGCATATATTGTAGAAAAAACTACTTTTTTTTACAAGTGCATAAATTTATTTGACAAAGTTACAATCAAAATCCAGATTCAACGTTTCCATCTCTAACCCTGCCGTTATAAAATGGTTTCTTCTCTTTTGGAATATAAAATGATAAACAACACTCCGCGTTACGCCGTTTTCGGCAATCCCGTTGCACACAGTAAATCGCCGCAAATCCATCAGCAGTTTGCACTGCAAGAAGGCACGGCCATTGAATATGAGCGCATTTGTGCCGAAATCGGCGGTTTTGCCGAGGCTGTTGCGGCGTTTCACGCCGAGGGCGGGCAGGGTGCGAATGTAACTGTCCCGTTCAAGCAGGAAGCTTTTGCGCTGGCGGACGAACATTCCGACCGCGCTTTGGCTGCCGGAGCGGTCAATACGCTGGTGTGGTTGGAAGACGGCAGAATACGCGGCGACAATACCGACGGTATCGGTTTGGCCAACGACATCACGCAGGTCAAAAATATTGCCATCGAAGGCAAAACCATTTTGCTTTTGGGTGCAGGTGGCGCGGTGCGCGGCGTGATTCCTGTTTTGAAAGAACACCGCCCTGCCCGTATCGTCATTGCCAACCGCACCCACGCCAAAGCCGAGGAATTGGCGCGGCTTTTCGGAATTGAAGCTGTCCCGATGGCGGATTTGAACGGCGGTTTTGATATCATCATCAACGGCACGTCCGGCGGCTTGAGCGGTCAGCTCCCTGCCGTTAGCCCTGAAATTTTCCGCAACTGCCGCCTTGCCTACGATATGGTTTACGGCGACGCGGCGCAGGCGTTTTTGAACTTTGCCCAAAGCAGCGGCGCGGCCGAAGTTTCAGACGGCCTGGGCATGCTGGTCGGTCAGGCTGCCGCTTCTTACCATATTTGGCGCGAATTTACGCCCGATATCCGCCCTGTTATCGAATACATGAAAGCCCTGTAACCATGTTCCGCATCATCAAATGGCTGATTGCCCTGCCCATCGGCATCTTCATTTTCTTCAACGCTTATGTGTACGGCAACATCATTACCTACCGCGCCGTCGCGCCCAGCAAAACTGCCTTCATGTCCATGCGCATGAGCCAGTTTGCAAGAGAAAGCCGCGATGTCGAGCTGGATTACCGCTGGGTGCCTTACGACCAAATTTCCGTCAACCTCAAAAAAGCCCTGATTGCTTCCGAAGATGCCAACTTTGCCGAACACAGCGGCTTTGACTGGAACGGCATCAAATACGCTATGAAACGCAATAAGCAAAGCGGCGAAGTCAAAGCCGGCGGTTCGACCATCAGCCAGCAACTGGCGAAAAACCTGTTTCTCAACGAAAGCCGCAGCTACATCCGCAAAGGTGAAGAAGCGGCGATTACGGCGATGATGGAAGCGGTTACCGACAAAGACCGAATTTTCGAGCTGTATCTGAACTCAATCGAATGGCACTACGGCGTATTCGGCGCGGAAGCGGCATCCCAGTATTTCTACAAGAACCCTGCCTCCGCCCTCACCCGCCAACAAGCCGCTAAACTCACGGCACGCGTTCCGGCTCCTCTGTTTTACGCAGACCACCCTAAGAGCAAACGGATGCACAACAAAACCAATATCATCCTGCGCCGCATGGGTTCGGCAGAATTACCTGAAAGCGATATGGATTAATTAAAAAGGCCGTCTGAATATTTCAGACGGCCTTTGTTTTTAGGCTTTCTCTTCCGGCTCCGGTACGTCAAACACTTGGCGCAGGTAAGCGAGGAAGGTGTTGTTGGTGGTCATGGTTTTGCCCGGGGAGTCGGAGAGCTTGGCGACGGATTGTCCGTTACACTCTACGAGCTTCAAGACAATGTTTAAAGGCGTGTGTCCCAAGTCGTTGGTCAGATTGGTACCGATACCGAAACTGGTTTTGAAACGGTCTTTGAAGTATTGGTGCAACGCCCATGAACGCTCAATATCGAGGCCGTCTGAAAAGGTCAGCATTTTGGTGCGGCTGTCGATTTTGAGTTTTTTGTAATGCTCGTAGGCTTTGTCGCCCCAAACATAAGGATCGCCGCTGTCGTGGCGCAGGCCGTCGAAGAGTTTGGCGAAGTAAAGGTCGAAGTCGCGCAAGAAGGCATCCATGCCGACTACGTCGGTCAGGGCGATACCGAGGTCGCCGCGGTATTCGTGTACCCAGCTTTCCAGCGCGGCTTTTTGGAAATTACGCAAACGTACGTCCAAGGCTTGAAAGGCTTGGAGGAACTCGTGCGCCATGGTGCCGATTGGTGTGATGCCGAGTTTTTTGGCCAGATAAACATTGCTGGTACCGCGCACGATATCGGGAGCGGCTTCCAGCAAGGTGCGGATAACGTGTTCCTGCCATGCAAGGGTGTAGCGGCGGCGCGTGCCGAAATCGGAAATAAGGAACGGCGGATCATTCGGATTTTGAGTGGCCGCGATTTCTTTCAGCTGTTGCGCTTTGGCCTGCAAACGGCGCTCGCCCTCTTCGATGACGGCAGGCGTTTCCAAGCGGCGGAAATAGAGTTCGTTGACGATGGCAAGAATGAAAATCTCGAAGAACATCGCCTGTATCATCGGGCCTTCGATGCGGATGTTCAGACGGCCTTGATCGTCGGGGCTGACTTGGACAAAGCGGCGTTGGAGTTGGAAAAGTTCGAGATAATCGACAAAGTCGCTTTTGATAAAGCGCAGGCTGCGCAGATAGTCGAGTTCGTCATGGGTAAAGCGCAGCTGGCACAGGGAATCGAGTTCGCGTTCCAAGTCTTCTTGAATATCGGCCAGCGGATACACCATCTCTTTGTTGCGGCAGCGGAATTCGTAGAGGCTGTGGGTTTGCGGGAATTGGTGCAACACGACTTGCAGCATGGTGAATTTGTACAGGTCGGTATCAAGCAGGGATTGGATAATGGGCTGATGAGCAGACATAAGCTTTCTCTGAGTAAACGTGGGCGTTGAGGTATCGATTTTAATAGGAAAGGCCGTCTGAAAGAAACCTTATTCAGACGGCCTTTATCTTATTAATCCAGCTGCGCTACGGAAACCGGCAAAGAGCGGATGGTAGACAACATCGTGCTGGCATCTTTTTGCTGTTTGCGGAACGCGGCCATATTGGTCGGAGTCAATTTCGGCGTCGGCAGGGCAACGGTAGTCGGGTTAACCGGCTGGCCGTTGACGCGTGCTTCGTAGTGCAGGTGCGGACCGGTAGAACGGCCGGTTGTACCGACAAAACCAATCACTTCGCCGGCGCGGACTCTGCCATCGGCAGGGCTGAACGCGCTCATGTGGCCGTACAGGGTTTCCACACCGTTGGCATGGCGAATCATCACGGTATTACCGTAGCCGCCTTTCCAACCTTTAAAAATCACTTCACCGTCGGCAGCGGCCTTAATCGGCGTACCGGTCGGCGCGGCATAGTCGATACCGGTGTGCATACGGACGGTATGCAGAACCGGGTGGACACGGTAGCCGAACGGGGAGGAAATGCGCGTATATGCAACAGGCTCGGTATTAAAGCCTTCTTTTTGTTGCAGGGACTTACCGTTTTGGTCGTAGTAGCTACCGCTTTCTTCGTCGCCTTTGCCTTGGCTGTAATAATAGGCTTGGTAGGTTTTGCCGTCTTTAACCACTTCAGCCGCCAAAATATCGCCGACCGCCATTTGCTGGCCGCGGAAATACATGCTGTTGTACAAAAGACGTACGATATCGCCTTCGCCCAAGTCGCTCATATTGAACGAGTCGGCAAAGATTTCTTTGAGCTGGATATACACTTCGGAAGGAATTTCGGCACGGAGCATATCGCCGATAGCGGAAGTGCGAATTTGTACGGAGCGCAGGGTCGGCATGGTTTTCATGTCGATTTCGGCATTGGAGATGCGCCATTTGCCCTTAACTTTTTCCAAAGCCACCAAGTTGCGTTCCAATTCTTCATCGGTAAAGAATTGAACGTCGGTCACTTGGCCTGAAGAATCAATGCGGATGTTGACGGATTGATTGGTCCGCAGGTTTTTCATGTCGAGGTTGGCATTGTTTTTCGCCATGATTTGCTTGATGTCTTCTTGGTTGACACCCATGCGCGTCAAAACGTCTGCCAAAGAGTCGCCGGCTTGGACGACTTCTTGCACCCAATAGCTGGATTGATAGGTATTGGTTTCCACATAAACGGCAGGCAGCTCTTCGGAAATACGCTCGACTTTGAAATCGGTTTGTGCTGGTTGAGGGTCGGTAATGGCGTATGCGGTCATGATGCCTGAAGCCGGCAGCAGAAACGCTAAGAGGGTTGCTTTGAATCGAGTGGAATATTTGTTTTTAATCACGCGTTATCCTTAATGGGGCGGTCTGTTTTTTTAGGTTTGCAGAATGCCGGCACATCCGGCCTGCCGCGACCGCCTGCTGGTTTAAACAGTTTTGGGGATAAAGGACTTTGAGTCTTTTTTCCGATCTGAAAATCAGGTTTTCATTCGGAATGAATGAGGTCGTATTTGAGATTGACGTTATTATCAGGGCTATTGTGTTGATTTACACCCTGTTTTTCTGAAATTTACGCCACATATTCTAGCATGACAGCCCATTTTTTCCAAACCGGCCGTCTGAACGGCTCTTTTTCAGGGCGTAATGGCAAGGTTCCGAAACGTATCGTTTGTCGCGTAAAATAACGGTTTTCCTATCTATTTGCGCTTATGAAGCTGACCCTCGCCCTCCCCTCGCTCAACCGTTTTGCCGACGAATCCGTGCCTGCGCTTTCCTTACCTGCTTTTAACCGTCTTTTGCGTTACGGCATATTACGCAAAGAAACACTCAGGCCGTCTGAATTTTACGGACGCCATTTGTGGAACGGCAGCCTTATTACCCAAGTGCAACGTTTACGCCACACAAGCCAAAAACGCACAGCCGCTTTTGCCTCTCCGGTTTGGCAACAAATGGGCATGCACCATGTCAACATTATCAGCGGCGAGTTCATCGGCATCCAAAAAGAGGAGGCGCAACGGTTATGTGCGGATTTGTCGGCGTTTTATCAAGATAAAGATTGGCAATTCGAGCCGCTTTGCGAAAGCATGTGGCTGCTCAGTATGCCGACAACGGAAGATTGGGGAGCGGAATGTGTTTTGGATGTGTGCGGACGGCCGGAAATGGACGGTCAGGCGCACGGCAAAGATGCGGTGTCTTGGTTGGCCATACAGACGGAAATCCAAATGTTTCTCCATACGCATCCGATTAACCAAGCGCGTGAACAACAAGGATTGCCGGAAATCAACGGTTTGTGGCTGTGGAATGATGCGGACGGTACACAGTCTGCGGATATTGTCGCCTCAGACAGCGCATGGGCGCGTTTTTCAGATACGCCCAAAATCAATGCACCATACGATTTGAAGGCTTGGTTTGAGATGCTTCAAGAAACAGGCAACACGGTTTCAGACGGCCTTATCTTTTTGGACGACTTGGTTTCCACCTTACAGACAGGCGATGTTTGGGCATACAAAGATATTTTGGAAAGCTGGGAAACCCGTTGGTTTGTGCCTTTATGGGACGCACTCGCTTCAGGCCGTCTGAAAACCGTGTGCATTGCCACAGACGGTGAAAACGGCGGCACGCTGGAAATCGGCCGCCGTTCCAAATGGGCATTTTGGCGCAAAGCTAAAACGTTTAACGGATCGTGGTAAACGGTTTTAAGCCTCCAACGCTTCCAATTTGGCAGAAATTCTATCCCACACATCCTGCAACGGAATCGCTTTCAACAAACGTGTCGGATCGTTGGTGTCGATACTGTCAGGATGTGGCAGTTCGGCATAATCGCCGGCATAAATGACTTCGGCCTGCTCAGAATACGGACGCCATTTATCCACCCATGACGCGCCAAACAAAGCGATTTGCGGTTTATCCAAAGCAGCGGCGATGTGCATCGGTGCGGAATCGACACCGACAAACAGCTTGGCGCCCTCAATGGCCGCCGCCAATTCACGCAGGCTCAAGCATCCGGACAACACATATACTTTTCTGCCTTCCGGAATATTCAGACGGCCTATAATTTCCTGAAGCATGTATTGCTCGACAGTGTCGGGAGAAGCAGTCAATACGACATTCTGTCCGCTGTTGAGCAGAAGCTGTACGATGGCAGCGTTTTTGCCGTCTTCCCAACATTTGAAATGCCAACGCGCACCCGGGTGCAGTAACACATAATCTTCACCGCTCCACCCCTGCTCACGCAATTTCTGCTGCATGCTTTCCCTTGCATCTTGTGCTACCCAAAGGCGTACCTTCGCATCGGCCACGTCTTCCGGCTGGATAAGCGGCGCAAGGATATTCAATTGGTTTTCAACGATATGATGGCTAGTGTCCAGCTCATGGTTGATAAAATCATGACAGAAACGCCACCAAAAACCGTCGCGCTTGATGCAGTCCAAACCCACGCTGCAACGGGCGCACAGTTTGGCAATTACCGCCGCGCGCCATTGATCGGACAGATTGAAAGCCCAGTCGTAATCGCGTGCCTTCAGCTTAGACAAAAGGTTTTTCTCACACGCCAACTGCTTGAATACGCCCAGCTTCTTCCAATTTCGATCAATGGTAAAAATCTGCGCAATCTGCGGATTATCGGCAATCAGCTGCTCCGTACCGGCGTATACCAGCATATCGATTTCGCAATCGGGGAAACGGGTTTTCAGCGCATCGACCACCGGCGTGCTCAAAAGTACATCGCCATGATGGCGCAATTTGATGATCAGAATACGTTTGGGTTGAGCTAAAGACATACAAAACTTTCAGACGGCCTGTTGATTGGCTGCTATTGTAAAGCGGAAAACAGGTTTCATAAAATACAAAACACGCTGCCTGAAACCTATCCTGCTGATTCATCGCTATAAAATCCGCACAAGCCATGCAATTTATATTACAATCCGCACCCCGTGGTTCGAAAACCTCCCACATTAAAAAACTAAGGAAACCTCATGTCCCGCAACAACGAAGAGCTGCAAGGCATCTCCCTTTTGGGCAACCAGAAAACCCAATATCCGAGCGAATACGCGCCTGAAATTTTGGAAGCGTTCGACAACAAACATCCCGACAACGACTATTTCGTCAAATTCGTCTGCCCCGAGTTCACCAGCCTCTGCCCGATGACCGGCCAGCCCGACTTTGCCACCATCTACATCCGCTACATCCCCCATATCAAAATGGTGGAAAGCAAATCCCTGAAACTCTATCTCTTCAGCTTCCGCAACCACGGCGACTTCCATGAAGACTGCGTCAACATCATCATGAAAGACCTTATCGCCCTGATGGATCCGAAATACATCGAAGTATTCGGCGAATTCACACCCCGCGGCGGCATCGCCATTCATCCGTTTGCCAACTACGGCAAAGCAGGCACAGAGTTTGAAGCTTTGGCACGCAAACGCTTGTTTGAGCACGATGCACAATAACCCTGTTCAGACGGCCTAACGCCCTTTTCATGGCAAGAATTTCTCTATTGCACAGTCTCGCAAGGCTTCATGCCGTCTGAAAAACTTCCGAAAGATTTCCATGTACGAATTTACCGCCGCACAGCAGAAGAAAGCGCTCTTCTGGCTGGTGCTTTTCCATATTTTTATTATTGCCGCCAGCAACTATCTGGTGCAGTTCCCCTTTCAAATTTTCGGTATCTTTACCACTTGGGGCGCATTTTCCTTTCCCTTTATCTTCCTCGCTACCGACCTGACCGTGCGCATTTTTGGTGCGCCGTTGGCGAGACGGATTATTTTTTGGGTAATGTTCCCCGCCCTGCTGCTCTCTTACGTCTTCTCCGTCCTCTTTCATGACGGCAACTGGACAGGCTGGGCATCTTTGGCCGAATTTAACACCTTCGTCGGCCGTATCGCATTGGCCAGCTTTTCCGCCTATGCGCTCGGGCAAATCCTCGATATTTTCGTGTTCAACAGATTACGCCGTCTGAAATCATGGTGGATTGCCCCCACCGCTTCCACCGTTGTCGGCAATGCTTTGGACACGCTGGTGTTTTTCGCCGTTGCCTTTTATGCGAGCAACGATGAATTTATGGCGGCAAACTGGCAGGGCATCGCATTTGTCGATTATCTGTTCAAACTCGCCATTTGCACCCTCTTCTTCCTGCCTGCCTACGGCATCGTATTGAGCATCTTGACCAAAAAACTGACTTCCTTAAATGTCCGTCAAGAAATGCCCGAATCGGTTTTAGCCAAATAAACAATAGATAAAAAAACAAGGCCGTCTGAAACTTTAATCGTTCAGACGGCCTTTTATGTTTTCAAATGATTAACCGGTCAATTGTTTGGTAATCAGTTTTTTCAGCGGCGGGAAGTTATTACTTGCACGCAATACCAAACCGCGCAGCAGTTTCGCCGGAGCAGTTTCATTGGTAAAGAGTTTCAGCAGCATATTGGTGCCGTGGTAAATCGGATGGGCGTGGAGCATATGCTTAGTGCTGTATTTTTCCAGTAGGCTCTTCGCACCAATATCCTGACCGCGTTGCTCGGCTTCGAGAACCAATTTAGCCAAAAGATCGGCACTTGCCAAACCCAAGTTGAAACCGTGCGCAGTAACCGGATGCATACCGACTGCGGCATCGCCGATCAACGCACTGCGTTTGCCATAGAAACGTTGGGCAATCATACCGACCAAAGGATAATTGTGAATGGTGCTGACCAATTCCATATCGCCCAAACGGCCTTTGAGTTGCTCTTTCACGCTGGCCGCCAATTCTTCCGGTGACATGTTTTTAATCGTTTCGGCCTTATCGCTGTCCACCGTAATCACTGTATTGGTCAAATGCTCTTCCAAAGGCAGCAACGCAATGGTGCGACCGTAGTGGAAGCATTCATATGCGGTATGCAGGTTGGATAGAGTATGCTTCATGCGGCACACAAACATGGTGCGGCTGTAATCGTGCATATCGGAAGAAATGCCTAATTGACGGCGCGTTTGCGAGAAGCGGCTATCGGCGGCCAACAACAGACGGCCGGTCAATACTTCGCCGCTTTCCAAAATAACTTGCGCCTCATCGTCAAAAGTTTTGACTTCTTTAACATTGGTTCCGGTCAGAATTTTGACGTTGTCCAATTTGGACACAACTTCATAAGCGGCTTTGCGGATGTTATGATTGGAAATCAAATAGCCCAAGCAGTCCGCAGGCTCGCCGCGCGCCTGAGTCGGTTGCGGGAAGTGGAGCTGGTAATCGGAATGGCCGTTCAACACTTTGGCATCGCGCAAAGGATAAATTTCGTCTTTTGGAATCAAATCCCACATACCCAATCGCTGCATGATTTCACGCGACAAGTGCGTCAATGCGATTTCACGGCCATCATACGGCGGATTTTGCAACACTTCTAAAGGACTTCTTTCAATCAGGGTTATGTTCAAACCGCTTCCGGCCAACTCTGCGGCAAAACTTAATCCGGCAGGGCCTGCGCCGACGACGAGAATATCACTGTGTAAGCTCATGGGAGGAATTCCTTGTATTCAACTGATACGGATTTTTTCAGACGGCCTTAAGTTTACTGTGTTTAGCTACATGAGGGTAAATCAAAGGCATTTGATAGATTATATAGAAATAGTCGATAGAATAAAACAAAGGCCATCGATTGTAAGCGCGTTTTTACTTTGGCCTTAATATAAATCAAGCTTCAAGACATACGGATTTTATCAAACGGACAAACAGTCAAATAAACAAAAACCGCATTCCGAAAAGGAATGCGGCTTTCAATCGTAAAACGATTATTCTTCAGAACCGGTGTAAGGACGGATGCTGACGGTTTTACGGTTCAGCGCGCCTTTAGTTTTGAATTCAACGTAACCGTCGACTTTAGCAAACAAAGTGTGGTCTTTGCCCATGCCTACGTTGTCACCTGCGTGGAATTTAGTACCACGTTGACGAACGATGATAGAGCCTGCCGGAATCAGCTCGTTGCCGTAGGCTTTAACGCCCAAGCGTTTGGCTTCTGAATCGCGACCGTTGCGGGTGCTACCGCCTGCTTTTTTACTTGCCATTTGTAATACTCCTGAACTTACTTGAAATTAGGCGATTGCCACGATTTCGATTTGGGTGAAATTTTGGCGATGGCCTTGGCGTTTTTGGTAGTGTTTGCGACGACGCATTTTGAAAATGCGTACTTTCTCGCCACGACCATGAGCAACGACTTTAGCTGTTACTTTCGCGCCTTCGATAAAAGGTGCGCCTACTTTTACAGATTCGCCGTCAGCAATCATCAAAACTTCAGTCAGTTCGATTTGGCTGTCGAGTTCGGCTGGTATCTGTTCTACTTTCAATTTTTCGCCAACGGAAACTTTGTATTGTTTACCGCCGGTTTTTACGACCGCGTACATACTCAACTCCATGAGAATTAGGTTAACATTCCGCACACCATGTGCGAAACGAGCTATTCTATTTCTATTTGCCTGTTTTGTCAAAATTTATTTTATTTACAAGTGAAAAGGCCGTCTGAAAGATATGTTGCATGCTTTTTAACTGATATAATCACGCGCTGGATTGCTGATATCTTTATGCAACATTATTACCCCGACCGAATGTACGGGTTTAAACAGATTCATTGGAGCCACCGCTCCGTTTTATCAACAGAGAATGTTTTATGCTCGAAAACCTGCCTTACTTCCAACGCCACCTGCCCGATGACCTTGCCAAAGTTAATGCGGTCATCAATCAAGCTGTTCAATCCGATGTCGCGCTGATTTCGCAAATCGGCACATACATCATCAGCGCGGGCGGTAAGCGCCTGCGTCCGATTATTACCATTTTGGCAGGCAAAGCAGTCGGGCATGACGATGAAAAACTGTATTCGCTGGCAGCGATGGTGGAATTCATCCACACCTCCACCCTCCTGCACGACGATGTCGTCGATGAAAGCGATTTGCGCCGCGGCCGTAAAACCGCAAACAACCTCTTCGGCAACGCGGCTGCTGTTTTGGTCGGCGACTTCCTCTATACACGCGCCTTCCAACTGATGGTTGGTTCTGGCAGCATGCGTATCTTGGAAGTGATGGCAGATGCGACCAACATCATCGCCGAAGGCGAAGTCATGCAGCTGATGAACATCGGCAATACGGATATTACCGAAGAGCAATACGTCCAAGTTATCCAATACAAAACAGCAAAACTGTTTGAAGCGGCCGCACAAGTCGGCGCAATTTTAGGCAAGGCTTCCCCTGAACACGAACAGGCCTTAAAAGACTACGGCATGTACGTCGGCACGGCTTTCCAAATCATTGACGATGTATTGGACTATTCTGGCGAAACCGAAGAAATCGGCAAAAACGTCGGCGACGATTTGGCAGAAGGCAAACCTACCCTGCCATTGATTTACCTGATGCGAAACGGCTCCGAGCAGGCTGCAAACGATGTGCGCCATGCTTTGGAAAATGCTGACCGCAGCTATTTTGAAAAAATCCACGACTATGTCGTTAATTCCGACGCTTTGCCATATTCGATTTCCGAAGCGAAAAAAGCTGTCGACAAAGCCATCGCTTCATTGAACGTGTTGCCTGACAGCGAAGTCAAAGAAGCCATGATCCAACTGGCAAAAGAATCCTTGGCCAGAGTATCTTAATCCGATGAATTTCAGCTTTGTCCCTTTGTTTCTGGTTACGCTGATTTTTTTGGGCGTTGTCAGCAACAACAACTCGATTACGATTTCGGCAGCTGTATTGCTGCTCATGCAGCAGACGGCCTTGTCGCAATATCTTCCCTTGGTGGAAAAACACGGTTTGCATCTGGGCATCATCCTGCTGACCATCGGTGTATTGAGCCCGCTGGTTTCCGGTAAAATCCAGATTCCGCCGGTTTCCGAGTTTATCAATTTCAAAATGATTGCCGCCGTCCTTATCGGCATTTTGGTTGCCTGGCTTGCCGGACGCGGCGTTCCATTGATGAGCGAACAGCCTGTTTTGGTAACCGGATTATTAATCGGCACGGTCATCGGCGTTGCCTTTGTCGGCGGCATTCCGGTCGGCCCTTTGATTGCCGCCGGCTTATTGTCTTTTTTTGCCGGAAAGGTTTAAAATCCCCTCCTTTACCGCCTCGCCATAGTTCAACGGATAGAACGTATGCCTCCTAAGCGTAAAATACAGGTTCGATTCCTGTTGGCGAGGCCACAGTTTCAATAAAAGCCTTTCATATTCTGAAAGGCTTTTTTTATTATCAATAATAAAGGCCGTCTGAAACTTTTCAGACGGCCTTCTCATTTCGCCAAACCGTTAACCCGGACGACCATCCGAACGCGGACGGATCAACCAAGGAATATATTTCCATGCGTACAACAACAAAGAAGCGGCAAACAAAGCGGCGGAGCAACGGATACTGTGCGTATATGCTGTACCGCTCACAAAGGTTGCCAAAACACGGACAACCGTTGCGGCTATCATCAACCAAAAGGCAACAGGAACCACTTTAGGCGGCGGATAAATGGAGTTGCCGGTATGTCCAAGCGCGGTTCGCGCCATCATGCCCAAAGTCAGCACGCCGATACCGCCAACGCCGATAAGGTGTACGCCCAAATTCAGGAAACTTGAAATCCAATAGGAAAGACCGACCGCAATCAAGCCCAAGCCTGTAAACAGATAGCCGGCAAACAAAATCCAAAGCATAGGCTCTTTCAGCACGGCTTTATACCACCAGCGGTACACCTGCACGGTAAAAATCACACCGGCAGCCAGAGCAAACAACGCGGCCAGTCCCGGCAAAATGTTATGCGCCATCAGCATGGCGGTCAGCATAGGCAGCCAAAGTGAAGCGTGCGCCACCCATTGAGGGCTGGGGATTTGCGGCACGTTCAGGCGTTTGGACGTAAAGAACGAGATAATCCGCATACCGATCAAACCGATAAATCCGGCCACCATAATCAAACCGGATTGCAAACCGGTCATCAGCGCAATGGCATCAAACGGCTGCACTTTCAGATGGAAGGCGAAATGGGTGCCGCCCAAAACAAAAATAGCGAACACGGCAACATAGTTGCGCTTGTTTTGAGAACGGATTACCGGCAAAGCCATACACACCGCGCCATACCAGAAAAAGATCGTACCGAATATACCGCTTGCCGTCGCACCCCAGCCGGGAATAAACGCACACAAACGCGCAAGCAGCCAAAATGCGGTCAAACCGGCCAACGCCTTACCGCGTGTCGGCGGCTGGCCTGTCCAAGTCGCCACGGCCGTCAATAAGAATGCAATGACAACCAATCCGGCATAGCCCCAAATCATTTCATGGGCATGCCAATAAAAACCCGACAACTCAGGCGTACCCTGAAAGCCGAAGCCCCAAAGCAGTATAGACAATGCGCCATACAAAGCCGCCAACGAATAAAACGGGCGGAAGGCCATTGCCCAAACCGGGTGTTTGAACAAATCGGTCATGGTGGTTCCTTCAATTTTTATATCATCATAAAACAGCAACAGAGGCCGTCTGAAACTTTTCAGACGGCCATCGACTCCTTTCCCTGTTACACATTTTCAGGCAAAGGCAAAAAAGGTTCAATCGTAGGGAAAAGCTCGCGCTCCTCAAAGCGCGCATGATCGCGCAAAGTAACAGCAAACTCCTTATTCCATGATTCATTCATATATTCAGGATGCGCCATCATCGCGCGCAATTTGGCATGATCGCCTTCAAAACGCTGCCGCAACGCAGGGTCAATTTTATCCCAATACGGCGCAAACATGGTTTCCTCTTCCAAAAAATGTGGCTCCAGCTCAATAAAATGAGGCTCCAGCTCCGCCTGATGGCTTTGATCGGGCGTACGCAGGAGACGGACGCACAACGACAGCGAGCCATGATGTTCGCGGGAAAGTTCTATTAAGGCAGGATGGCGTTTCAAGGGCTTCATAAGTTCGTTATAATGGTAACAGTTTGTCAAACTGGATTAATTCAAATGTTTCAGATATTATGAAACCCAATCCCACATAAAGTCAAACAGCCCCTCTTCAAGCACTACGCTTTTGACATATAATAAAAATATCTAAAGAGCCAGCCATGTATCTGACCCAACATACCGATTACGGATTGCGCGTATTGGTTTATACCGCCATCAACGATGACACCCTCGTCAATATCGGCACCATTGCCGAGACTTACAATATTTCCAAAAGCCATTTGATGAAAGTGGTTACCTCATTAGTCAAAGGCGGTTTTCTGGTTAGCGTGCGCGGCAAAGGCGGCGGTTTGCGCTTGGCAGACAATCCTGAAAACATCAATATCGGTGCAGTAGTGCGCCATCTTGAGCCGATGCAGGTTGTCGAATGCATGGGCGACAACAACGAATGCCTCATCACCCCTTCCTGCCGATTGACCGGTATCATTACCGGCGCCATCAAAGCCTTCTTCAACCACCTAGATCAATACTCACTGCAAGATCTGCTGGACAAGCCGACTTACGACATACTTTATACACCACGCATCCCGATCAACGAAATACGCGGAACGGCCGACTAAATCTTCAGGCCGTCTGAAAACAATCCAGCCATACTGAAATGGTATTACTTAAAAAATAAAAAATGCCGTCTGAAATAAAGATTTGCAGACGGCATTTTTTTATAAAACACTCTACAGCTTAAATAGCTGACTTTCATTCGATAGGTTAATTTTTATGCTAAATATGTTGAACATAAGACAATAGAAAAACATAAAATAAGAATAATCATAGCAACCGTAAAATTTATTCTTAATATTTTCAGATAAAATTTATTGGATATTTTTTGTATTCCAAACAGTATCTTGTAAAATTTTAATTCCATACTTCTATGAGTAAATAGATATTCAAAAAACCCTATATCCATCCCTTCTGATTTTAATATTTTATATAGCATTACTAGATTAATGATAATTGCAATAAAATACAAAAATACTAAACAAAACAGAAAATAAGGCAATAACTCCACCAAACTACTCCTTCTTTTTAAAAAAGAATTTTCCCTAAAAAACATATTGGACGACATGACCAATTGCTATTGCCGACATTATATTCCAATCTTTCGCAAACCAATAAATACAAAAATGCCCGAAGCCAAAAGCTTCGGGCATTTTTAATATTTGGTGGGTCCGGTGGGTTTCGAACCCACGACCAAGGGATTATGAGTCCCCTGCTCTAACCCCTGAGCTACAGACCCGTCAAGAGTAGAAGCGGATTATAGCATAACTTGTTGCTTGTTCAAGATGCCGAGCAAATGTTTCAGACGGCCTGTTGATTTTCTATTCGGGCATTATGCCGATACGCCCAATGCTTCCCAAACTTTCAAAGCGTCCAATGTTGCTTTGACATCGTGAACACGGATGATTTGCGCGCCTCGGGCGACTGTGGCCAAAGCGGCTGCCACGCTGCCGTGTACGCGTTTGGCGGCATCTTGTTCGCCTGTCAGCTCGCCAATCATGCTTTTGCGCGATATGCCGATCAGAAGGGGGAATCCGGTTGCTTCCATCAACTCAGGCAAATGTTGTATCAGGGTAATGTTGTGTTGCAGGTTTTTGCCGAAACCGAAGCCGGGGTCGAGCGTGATGCGTTCAGGGTCAATGCCTGCTTGAACGCATTCTGCCGCGCGTGCTTTTAAATAACGCGCGATTTCTTCGACGACATCTTGATATTGCGGATTAAGCTGCATGGTTTTGGGCAAACCCTGCATGTGCATGAGACACACGCCTGTCGTCGGCTGTTGAGCCAATAATGCGACTGCGCCTTCATCACTCAATGCGGCAACATCGTTGATAATATCGACGCCGCCTTGCGCCAAGGCTTTTTCCATGATTGCCGTGTGGCGCGTGTCCAAGCTGACGGGAACATTCCACTTGGCCACTTCCGCCAAAACCGGCTGCACTCTGGCCCATTCTTCTTCGAGAGAAACATCATCCGCACCCGGGCGGGTAGATTCGCCGCCGATATCGAGAATATCCGCGCCGTCTTTCAGCAGCTGCTCGGCATGTGCCAATGCTGTTGAGACATTTTGCGAATAGGTGCCGCCATCGGATAATGAATCGGGGGTCAGATTGACGATGCCCATGATTTTCGGTTTGTCCAAGGCGATTTCAAATCGGCCTGCCTGCCAAATGCGTGTGTTCATAATGCGTCCATTGATGAAATAATAGGATAGAGGCCGTCTGAAATTTTTCAGACGGTCTTTAGGTTTTGACTTCAAACAGTCAATTACATTCCGCCGTAATTCGGCCCGCTTGCGCCTTCGGGACAAATCCAAGTGATGTTTTGCGTCGGGTCTTTGATGTCGCACGTTTTGCAGTGTACGCAGTTGGCGGCGTTGATTTGCAGGCGCGGACTGCCGTTTTCTTCGACGATTTCATATACGCCGGCCGGACAATAGCGGGTTTCGGGCGAGGCGTATTCTTTGTAGTTTACGTCTATCATGACCTGCGGATTTTTCAGCACCAAATGGTCGGGCTGGTTTTCTTCGTGCGCAAGGTTGGCAAGGAAAACGCTGCTCAAACGGTCGAAGGTCAACACACCGTCGGGCTTCGGATAATCAATCGGCTTGCATTCGGCGGCTTTTTTGAGCTGCTCGTTGTCTTTGCCGTGATGTTTCAAAGTCCACGGGGCTTTGCCTCTGAAAATCATTTGGTCGATGCCGGTATAGATTGAGCCGAGGTAAACGCCCCATTTAAATGACGGACGGACATTGCGCGCGGCGTAAAGCTCTTGATACAGCCAGCTTTGTTCAAAGCGTTGCTGATAATCCGCCGCTTCTTTGCCGCTGTCGAAGCTTTCCACTTCTTCGAGGTTTTCCAACAAGGGGAACACGGCTTCTGCGGCGAGCATGGCGGATTTCATGGCCGTATGGATGCCTTTGATGCGCGGCATATTCAGGAAACCTGCGGCATCGCCGATTAAAACGCCGCCTTTAAACGATAGCTTCGGCAGGCTTTGCAAACCACCTTCAATCAGCGAACGCGCGCCATACGCGATACGGCGGCCGCCTTCAAAGGTTTTGCGGATTTCAGGATGGGTTTTGAAACGTTGAAACTCTTCAAACGGCGACAGATAAGGGTTTTGATAATCCAAACCGACCACAAAGCCGACAGCGACTTTGTTTTCGTCAAAGTGATAAATAAACGAGCCACCGTAGGTTTTGCTGTCTAGTGGCCAGCCTGCGCTGTGCATGACCAAACCGGGCTGATGTTTTTCAGACGGCACTTCCCAAATTTCTTTAATGCCTAAGCCGTAAGTTTGAGGCTCGCTGTTTTGGTCGAGTTGGAAACGTTCGATGATTTGCTTGGAAAGCGAACCGCGGCAGCCCTCGGCAAACAGGGTTTGCTGTGCCCAAAGCTCCATGCCGGGCTGGAATGAATCGGTCGGCTCGCCGTCTTTGCCCACACCCATATTACCGGTCGCAATGCCTTTGACCGAACCGTCTTCGTGATACAACACTTCGGCGGCGGCAAAGCCCGGATAGATTTCCACGCCCAAATTTTCCGCCTGCTCCGCCAGCCAGCGCACGACTTCGCCCAAGCTGGCAATATAGTTCGCATGGTTGTCGAAATTCGGGGTAACCGGCAGGTTGAAGGCTTTTTTCTCGGTCAGGAACAAAACCCTGTCCTTCGTCACTGTACGTTTCAGCGGCGCGCCTTTTTCTTTCCAATCAGGAATCAGTTCATTCAAAGAAATCGGATCAATGATGGCGCCTGCAAGCGAGTGCGCACCGGTCTCCGAACCCTTCTCCACCACGCAAACGCTGATCGCGCGTCCATTCTTTTCGGCAAGCTGCTTGAGTTTGATGGCGGCAGACAAACCCGACGGGCCTGCGCCGACAATCACGACATCGTATTGCATACTGTCGCGTTCGATGGTTTCTGTCATAGTGGTTCCTGTATTGTCATTATTCAATTTAATCCGCTAATTATACAGCCTGGACATATAGTTACCAAATACAACAAAAGGCCGTCTGAAACTTTACTCAAATTTCAGACGGCCTTGACTGTGTTCAAAAGATTACTGCGCTTTGGTTTCCGTTACAAAACCGATTTTGCTGATACCGGCTTCGCGCGCCGCTTGCAAAGCTTGGTTGACATAATCGTATTCAACCGCTTTATCCGCCGCAATCGCCACAATCACATCTTCGTTTTTCGCTTTGGCTTCTTTCAGCTTGGCAGTTACCGTTGCCAAATCCACTTTGTTATCCGAATCGCCGCCAACGACATAAGCACCACTGGCATCAATGCTCAAACGCAAAGGATCTTTAGGCTGCTGCTTATCCTCTTTTGCCGCTTTTTCCGAAGCAGTCGGCAACTCCAAAGGAATCGAGTGGGTCAGCACCGGCATGGTAATCATAAATACAATCAGCAACACCAGCATCACGTCCACCAAAGGCGTAACGTTGATATCCGACATCGGCGCATCATCGCCGGAATTCATTGATCCGAAAGCCATGGTTTAATCCTTTTGGTTCAGCAGGCGGACATGCAGGTCATGTGCAAATGCGTCCATATCTTGCGCGATGGTTTTTGTACCGCGGTTGAGGAAGTTGTACGCCAATACGGCCGGAATCGCTACAAACAGACCGACGGCAGTCGATACCAAAGCCTCGCCAATCGGACCGGCTACCGCGGCAATGCTCATTTGACCGCTTTCGCTGATGCCGATCAGGGCATGGTAAATACCCCAAACAGTACCCAGCAGGCCGATAAACGGAGCAGTTGCGCCGATAGAGGCCAAAGCAGTCATACCATAGTCAAACTGGCGCATGGTTTGGGACATGCTGTTGCGGATGTGAACAACCAAGTATTCGTTCAAAGGCAATTCGTCAATCAGCGATTTGCTTGTCGTTTGACGGTAGTTTTGGTATGCGCGCAGAGACTCATCGGCAACATTGCTCATTGGTGCTTCTACCGCTTTGGCTTTCTGTACAGCATCGGCCAGCGTAAACGCATTCAACATCAACTCTTTTACCTGAGCATTGCCTTTTTTCGCTTTGCGGTATTTGATGCAGCGAATCACAATGACACTCCAAGTCACCACACTCATCAACAACATCAGGACAAATACACCAATCAGTACCACATCACCTGATTTAAAAACTAAACTTAAATCCATAATTTTTCCAAGTTAAAAATAAAATTAAAATTTCTATCGGGTCATTTAAAAATATTTCCCAACAGCATATATTTTCCAATCAATCGGCTTAGTCCTAGATACTTATTCAAGCGTGAATTTGACAGGTACTTTAAATTCAGTCCAAACACTTGCATGACAGCTACCATCTTTAACGGCTTTACGCGCTGCATTATCCAGACGACTATAACCACTTGATTTATTCACACTAATTGAATCCACTTTACCGCCGGGACCAACCAAGACTTTCAAAACAACCAAGCCCTCTTCACCATTTTCAGTGGACAGTGAAGGATACGGAGGTCTCGGAATATGGCAGGTTCCTTTTGCAGGATTGCCTTTACTGCTGCCGGCACCTGTACCGCTGCCACCTCCGCTACCGCCGGTGCCGGAACCATGTTCGCCTTTCGCACCGCCGCTGCCGGATCCGCTGCCTTCACCACGACCGCTGCCAGTACCTTTCGTACCGCCGCCGTTACCTTTACCTTCTCCGTTCAAGGCTTTGCCTTCGCCGTTGCCTTTACCGTTTTCAGCAGTATTCGGCCCGGTTTTACTGCCTGAGTATTCAGATGCTTTAGGAGACGGTTTAGGTTCTGCCTTCGGCTCTGGTTTTGGTTCAGGTTTTGGCTCTGGTTTTGGTTCAGGTTTTGGCTCGGGCTTCGGCTCAGGTTTGGGTTCCGGCTTAGGCTCGGGCTTAGGTTTCTCGATAGGTTTCGGTTTTTCCTTTTGCTGTACGATATCCGCTTTTTCTTTTTTCGTTACCACAGGTTTGATAACAGGTTTGGGCGGCTCGACAGGCTTAGGTTTCGGTTTCGGCTTAGGTTTCGGTTGTTCTGGGGTAGGCTCGGGGGCGGCAGGTGCGCCTTCGCCCTCAGGACTACCGTCGCCACCGCCGAAATCGCCTAAATCGACAAATTCAATATTCGCCATTTCGACAGGAGGCGGTTTGTGCGCGTGCCATAAAAGTGCAACCAAGCCGACGTGAATCAACGCAACGGAAGTCACGACGGCTGGAGTTAAAATTCGTTTTTTATCCATAATTCCGTTATGTTAATAGCAACAATTCCCGTTTGCAAGTCGTTTTACAGTCAAAATAAGCATTAATGCTTATAGAGAAAGTTTATAGACCTGCTGTTTTAAAGGCTGCATATCATAATATGATATTAGCTCTCATTACTAATATTATCAAACAAAAGGTCGTTTTAAAAGATAAGCGGTAAGACAAAACAGCCTATTCTTCCGGCGTTTATGCTATCCGCACATTAAACCAATATCGAAACCTCATCAGACCGATAAAAATTCAAATGGTTTCAAATCATCTGTATTTTTTATCCATAAAACATTAGGCCGTCTGAAAACATTCTTTCAGACGGCCTGATTCAAACAAAATCATTTTTTCCGTTTCGCCCTTGGGTGCGCCTCATCATAAACGCGCGCCAAATGGTCAAAGTCCAGCTTGGTATAAACTTGCGTAGCGGAAAGGTTGCTGTGTCCCAACAATTCCTGCACGGCGCGGATATTGCCCGATGCCTGCAAAAGATGGGTTGCATAGCTGTGGCGCATCATGTGCGGCGAGATATGGCTGGCACTGCCCACGCGCACTGCCCACGCCTGCAGGCGTTTTTGGATTTGACGTTGCCCCAGCCTGCCGCCGTTCTTATTGGTGAACAAGGCCTGTTCACCCTCTTTGGCAATACGCACCACCAAATAATCGCGCAATGCCGCAATGCTTTTAGCCACCAAAGGCACTTGCCGCTGCTTGCCGCCTTTACCATTCACACTGACCCAGCCTTCGTCCAAGACGATACCGTCCAGATTCAACCCTTGTATCTCGCTCAGGCGCAAACCGCTGCCATACATCAATTCAAACATGGCCTTATCGCGTACGTCCAACTCGTCATCAACCGGCGCATGGTCAAGAATATGGTTTAAAGGCTCTTGCGGCAGTGCTTTGGGCAGGCGTTCGGGCAGGCGCGGCGCTTTCATATTAAATGTCGGGTCGCTTTCCATGACTTCTATCTGCACCAGCCAACTGCAATACTGCCGCCACACCGACAATTTCCGCGCCAAGCTACTTTCGCTTAAGCCCTTTTGCGACAGCTTTTTCAATACCGCCACAAAATCACGGCGCGTCGGTAGGCTGTTTTCAAGATTATCGGGCAACAGGCGCATCAACTCACTCAAATCGCGCCGATAAGCGGAAACGGTATGCTCCGACTTGCCTTGTTGCAGCAAAGTTTTCAGATAGCGTTCAAGATGAAGCGCAAAATGGTTTGATTCCGCCATTTCAGACGGCCTCCAATACCGTTTTCAATGCCGAAGGCAAACGACAGACACGCTGCTTACCATAATCGAAACACACCATGCCTGTCTGCACTTTCGCCAGCACAAGGCCGTCTGAAATCCTGCGGATACGGTACAGCAAAGAAAAGTCCACTCCGGCCACGCCTGCCGCCCCCATTTCTACCGACAGCTCATCGCCATGATGACCTTGCGCCAAATACTGCACCGCCGCATCCGCCATAATCAGGCCTGCCCCTCCAGCATCCATTTCACTCCAACCCAGCTTCGCCAGCCAACGCATCCGCACTTCATGGCACAAACGCAACACCGCATCGTTCGCCAGATGGCCACCATAGTTCACATCGCCCACCTGCACCGTCAAGGCCGTCTGAAACAAAGGCTTATCACACTCAGCCACCGAAATCCTATCCATTTTACACACCCGTTTTCAATACTACGCCATTATAAACCGAGACCCTGTTCGTTAATATATAAAAACAATGTAGCAGCTTGTAGTTTTTCATAGCAAAAAACATTATAATTTATCGGATAAATTTACCCTTCACTACTTCAGGAGCTTCTCATGGCACTCGTATCCATGCGCCAATTATTGGACCATGCTGCCGAAAACAGCTACGGTCTGCCCGCATTCAACGTTAATAACCTCGAACAGATGCGCGCCATCATGGAGGCGGCCGACCAAGTCAACGCCCCCGTTATCGTTCAAGCATCCGCAGGCGCACGCAAATACGCAGGTGCCCCATTCCTGCGCCATCTGATTTTGGCCGCAGTCGAAGAATTCCCGCACATCCCTGTCGTGATGCACCAAGACCACGGCGCATCTCCTGATGTGTGCCAACGCTCCATCCAACTGGGCTTCTCCTCCGTGATGATGGACGGCTCGCTGATGGAAGACGGCAAAACCCCTTCTTCTTACGAATACAACGTCAACGCCACCCGTACCGTTGTCAACTTCTCCCACGCTTGCGGCGTGTCTGTTGAAGGTGAAATCGGCGTATTGGGCAACCTCGAAACCGGCGAAGCCGGCGAAGAGGACGGCGTAGGCGCAGTGGGCAAACTTTCCCACGACCAAATGCTGACCAGCGTTGAAGATGCCGTACGTTTCGTTAAAGATACCGGCGTGGATGCATTGGCTATTGCCGTCGGTACCAGCCACGGTGCGTACAAATTTACCCGTCCGCCCACAGGCGACGTATTGCGTATCGACCGCATCAAAGAAATCCACCAGGCCCTGCCCAACACCCACATCGTGATGCACGGCTCCAGCTCCGTTCCGCAAGAATGGCTGAAAGTCATCAACGAACACGGCGGCAAAATCGGTGAAACCTACGGCGTACCGGTTGAAGAAATCGTTGAAGGCATCAAACACGGCGTGCGCAAAGTCAACATCGATACCGACTTGCGCCTCGCCTCTACCGGTGCCATCCGCCGCTTCATGGCAGAAAACCCGTCCGAATTCGACCCGCGCAAATACTTGAGCAAAACCGTCGAAGCCATGAAACAAATCTGTCTTGACCGCTACCTCGCATTCGGTTGCGAAGGCCAAGCCGACAAAATCAAACCGATTTCTTTGGAAAAAATGGCAACCAAATACGCCAAAGGCGAATTGAACCAAATCGTTAAATAATCCGTAGATCGGATTCACACTAAGGTCGTCTGAAAACTTGGCAATAAGGTTTCAGACGGCCTTAGCTTTTGGAAAATTTATAGTAAAATCTTCCACCGACTACACATCAAAACACATCGAAAGCAAACATGAAACTCGCCGTTATTTTGCCGGCCTATTGTGCCGAGGCTTATTTGTCCGAATGTTTGGATTCGGTATTGAATCAAACATTCCGTGACTTTTTCGTCATCGCCATCAACGATGCTTCAACAGACAAAACCGGCGAAATCCTCGAGGCTTACGCAGCTAAAGATTCACGTTTGCAGGTTTTCCACCTTCCGGAAAACAAGGGCGAGCCGTTTGCCTGCCAATTTGCCATGGATATGCTCAAAGACGTAGAGGTCGAATATGTGGCACGGATGGACGCGGACGATATTTGCACCCTGGATCGTTTTGAAAAACAAATTCAGTTTTTAGACAGCCATCCCGAAATCGATATTGTCGGCAGCCAAGCCACCCTCTTTTTCGACGACCAAACCGGAAGAGAACCCGTTTTAAGCGATCTGCCCCTGCTCGACAAAGACATTAAAGCCTTTTTCTCCAGGGCCGCTCAAAATATGTTCAACCCCACCACCATGTGGCGGCACGACAGCATTAAAAACCTCGGGATAAACTACACCGCGACGGAAACCGCGCCCGATTTCCATATGTGGGTGCAATGCGCCCTACATGGCAAAACCTTTGCCAATCTGCCCGAACCTTTGTTGTTTTACAGGATACATCAAGCTCAAGAAAGCAAAAAAAGAGACAAAATCAACAGATCCGTCCAATACACCATGGAGTTGTGGATCAGTCATCTCTTCCCTGATTTGAACGCGACGGAAGTAACGCTCTTAAGCCGCATCTTGTACGAAAAGCAACTGCGCTTGACCACTGAAGAGCTGAAAACCATTTTTGCCGCCTATGACAGAATCAGCAAAGACCGCAGCATTTCATTGTTTGGCGAAGACCGCAATACCATGTTCGACATGATAGACAATTTCTTCAATTTCTTAAAAAGTCAGTTAAAATTCACTTAAATCATAAAAGGCCGTCTGAAACCTAAGTTTCAGACGGCCTTTGTCTATTTCAAGATCAATCCAAATCAGAACAAGCCGTGAATCACGCCGTCTGCGTCCACATCGATTTTCTCAGCAGCCGGAACTTTCGGCAGACCCGGCATTTTCATCATATTGCCGCACAACGCAACAATAAAGCCTGCGCCGGCGGAAACAGTGATACCGCGTACGGTAATGCGGAAACCTTCGGGGCAGCCCAACAGTTTGGCGTTGTCGCTCAAAGAGTATTGGGTTTTCGCCATGCAGATCGGCATTTTGTCCAAGCCCAGTTTTTCCAGTGAAGCGATTTCGGCAGAAGCCTCTGCGCTGAAATCAACATCTTCCGCGCCGTACACTTTTTGGGCAATCGCACGGATTTTGTCTTTGATGCTCAATTCGACATCGTAGGCGAAGCCGAAGTTATTCGGTTGATTTTCGATGGCGTTGACGACTTTGTGCGCCAAATCCGCGCCGCCCGCGCCGCCTTTGCCCCATACTTCGGTCAGGGAAACTTCGACGCCTTGTTCCGCACAGGCTTTTTCAATCATGGCCAACTCGGCATCGGAGTCGGACACGAAGCGGTTGATGGCAACCACCACAGGCAGGCCGAATACGTTTTTCAGGTTGGAAATGTGTTTCAAGAGATTAGGCAGGCCTTTTGACAAAGCGTCGAGGTTTTCTTCGCCGAGGTTGGCACGTTCTACGCCGCCGTTGTATTTCAACGCGCGGACAGTGGCGACGACGACAGCCGCATCAGGTTTCAAATCAGCCAGACGGCATTTGATGTCGCAGAATTTTTCCGCACCCAAATCCGCGCCGAAGCCTGCTTCGGTTACGGCATAATCGGCAAGGTGTTTCGCCAAACGGGTAGCCGTTACAGAGTTGCAGCCGTGGGCGATGTTGGCAAACGGGCCGCCGTGTACAAAGGCAGGCGTACCTTCGATGGTTTGCACCAAGTTAGGCTTAATCGCATCTTTGAGCAATGCCGCCATCGCGCCATTCGCTTTCAAATCTTTGGCGTAAACGGGGCTGCCGTCTTTGGCATAGGCGACAAGGATGTTGCCCAAGCGCTCTTTCAAATCGCTGATGTCTTTGGCAAGACAGAATACCGCCATCACTTCGGACGCAACGGTAATGTCAAAACCGTCGGGACGCATCACGCCGTCAACAGGTTTGCCCATGCCGTCGATGATGTTGCGCAACTGACGGTCGTTCATATCGACCACACGACGCCACAGCACGCGTTTCGGATCGATGTTCAACTCGTTGCCTTGGTAGATATGGTTGTCGAGCATGGCGGCGAGCAAGTTATTCGCCGCGCCGATGGCGTGGAAGTCGCCGGTAAAGTGCAGGTTGATGTCTTCCATCGGCAAAACTTGGGCATAGCCGCCCCCTGCCGCGCCGCCTTTGACGCCGAACACCGGACCCAAAGAAGGCTCGCGCAGGGCGATAACAGAATCTTTGCCGATATGGCGCAATGCATCCGCCAAACCGATGGTTACGGTGGTTTTACCCTCACCCGCAGGAGTCGGATTAATGGCGGTAACCAAAATCAGACGGCCTTGTTTTTGCGGCAGCTTGAATGCTTCGGCAGGATTGATTTTGGCTTTGTAATGGCCATAGGGCTCGATGTTGTCAACGTTCAAACCCAGCTTGGCGGCAATTTCACCAATCGGGCGCATGGTGGAAGACTGGGCAATTTCAGCATCGGTTTTGAAGCTCATGATTTTCCTTTATTGAGTGAGGGAAGGCCGTCTGAAACAATCTCAAGAGACGGCTGGAAGAAAAAGAATATTCATTCTATTATAACGTTTTCCAAGAATAAACCGCAGTGAAAATTTCGATATTTCATCAACAAGCGGATTCATATTGTCAACAATTCAAAACAAAAGGAAAAAACATGGGCAGCAACGCATGGCTGTTTTGGGCATTGGCATCGGCAGGCTTCGCCTCATTGACCGCCATCTTCGCCAAAATGGGTTTACAAGGAATAGATTCCGATTTTGCCACCTTTATCCGCACCTTGGTCATCCTCGCCGCTTTGGTATTGTTTTTAACCTACACCGGCAAATGGCAGGGCGTAAACGGCTTTACCGGCCGCAACTGGACATTCCTCATCCTATCCGGCCTCGCTACCGGCGCATCTTGGCTGGCCTACTTCAAAGCCCTGCAATTGGGCAACGCCTCGCAAGTCGCCCCCGTCGACAAATTCAGCCTGGTCTTGGTCGCCCTGATGGCCGTCGTTTTCTTAGATGAACGCCCAAGCACGCAGGAGTGGATAGGCTTAGGCTTGGTAACGGCAGGCGTATTGACTTTGGCTTTGAAACGATAAAGATTGGGACATCAAAAAAGGCCGTCTGAAAAATTTCAGACGGCCT
>NZ_KV820422.1:269718-421089 GCF_001815375.1 Neisseria sp. HMSC065C04 | reverse complement strand
AAAAAGGCCGTCTGAAAAATTTCAGACGGCCTTTGCTTTGTTTCAAACAATCAGCTCACAATTAATTTGAACCGACTTTGATTTTTTGCCACAAGTTGACAGACAGTTTTTTCGCATCTGCGCTCATTTGAGGCATGACGAAACCGTCTTTCATGTCTTGCTCGTTCGGGAAAATAGAACGTGTATTCACCAGCTCGGCAGGCATTTTTTCGCGTGCAGGTTTGCTGGCCGGTGCGAAGGTTACGGCAATACCGTTTTTCGCAGCCACTTCGGGATCAAGTGTGTAGTTGATGTATTTGTGGGCATTGACGATGTTTTTCGCATCGGCCGGAATCAGCCAAGATTCAATCCAGAAGCCCATGCCTTTTGGCGTCAACACTTCGATGCCGACGTTGTTTTTCACTTCTTCGGAACGCGCTTTGGCCAAGTTCAAGTCGCCGCCATTACCTGCCGCCAAGCAGATGTCGCCGCGTGCCAATTCGTCAATGATGGAAGGGCTGAAACGTTTCACGTCTGGACGGATGGTTTTCAAAACTTCCGCCGCCGCTTTCAAATCTTCAGGATTCGAGCCTTTAGGATCTTTACCCAAGTAGTTCAACAAAATTGGGAACATTTCGCTCGGTGTATCCCACAAAGCGATGCCGCAAGATTTCAGCTTGTTGGTGTATTCAGGTTTAAACAGCAAATCCCAGCCGTTTTCAGGCAATTTTCCGCCCAAAAGCTCCTTGCCCTTCGCCGTAATCGCAATCGTATTCACACCTGAGAAGTATGGAACGGCGTATTGATTGCCTGGGTCGGCGGTTTCCAACATCTTCAGCAATTCAGGGTCGATGTTTTTATAGTTCGGAATCAAGTCCTTATTGATTTTTTGGTATGCACCTGCCTCAATTTGGCGCGGTAGGAAGGCAATACCGGGCACAACCAAGTCATAGCCGGATTTGCCGGTCAGCATTTTGGCTTCCAGCGTTTCGTTGTTTTCATACAAATCGTAAGTCAGCTTCAAATTGTTGGCTTTTTTGAAGTCTTCGACTGTACTTTCGTCAACGTAGTTTGACCAGTTGTAGATATTCAAAGTATCGGTGGCGGCTGCTTCGGCATTGGCAGCAGGCGCGCTGCCTGCTTGAGGTTGCTCGGCTTTTTTCTCGCCACCGCCGCACGCGGCCAAAGACAATGCGGCCAATACGGCTAATACAGATTTTTTCATACGGGCAGATTCCTGATGAAAGAGTGGTTAATGTCAATAAATAAGAAACCCTGCACCCCATAAACACCCCGGCGCAGAGTTAGGCTATTGTAATGGAAACGTAAGCAAACGCAAAGCAATATCCATCTGATTTTTATTGAAATAAGGCAAAGCAATATCATCTTTTTCCCAAAAGCGTTGCACCGGCTGTCGTTTTTGGGCAAAATACGGCTGATTTGCGCGCGTTTATAGAGAAAAAGCTTGCATATAAGGAAATCTGTCTTTAAAATTGCGCGTTTACAGAATTTATTTTTCAGGAGATATTCAATATGGCAAACAGCGCACAAGCCCGCAAACGTGCCCGCCAGTCGGTTAAACAACGCGCCCACAACGCCAGCCTGCGTACTGCATTCCGTACCGCTGTGAAAAAAGTGTTGAAAGCAGTTGAAGCCGGTGACAAAGCTGCTGCTCAAGCAGTTTACCAAGAATCCGTTAAAGTCATCGACCGTATCGCTGACAAAGGCGTATTCCACAAAAACAAAGCAGCCCGTCACAAAAGCCGTCTGTCTGCTAAAGTAAAAGCTTTGGCTTAATACTGACGCAGATGCCGGAAATCCTGACAACCAAAGCAGGATGAATCGAGCTGATACGATGCCCCTGAGGTCCTGCCTTTCAGGGGCATTGCCGTATTCACCGCCCAAACCGACTAAACAAAACCATTTACCCTTTCATCAGGCCGTCTGAAAAACAACGGAAACTCTCATGAACAAGATGTTGAAACATTCCCTAAGTATCGGATTCATTGCCGCAGCCCCGCTGGCCGCCGCCGATACCGCTCTACACTGCACCACCATTCAAGACAACGCCACCCGTTTGGCGTGTTACGACAACATCTACTCGGCGCAACTTCCCCCTCAATCCCCACTGCCGCAAGCGCAAACCGAAACCGCCAAAACACCGGTTGACCTCGAAAAAAGCATGCGCAAGAGCATTGAGAAAAAAGAAGCGGCCATCGTATTCGACAACCCTACCCATCCGAATATTTCAGACGACGTATTAAGCGAAACTGCCGACAGCTATACGCCTTTAAGCCTGATGTACGATTTGGATAAAAACGACACACGCGGCCTGTTAAGCGTACGCGAGCACAACCCTATGTACCTCATGCCCGTTTGGTACAACAGCAGCCCCAACTATTACCCGGAATCCCCCAGTCGCGGCATAACTACGCAGGAAAAATTCAGCGAGCAAAAACGCCTCGAAACCAAAATGCAGGTTTCCTTCAAAAGCAAGATTGCCGAAGATTTATTTAAAACCCGTGCCGACGTATGGTTTGGCTACACCCAAAAATCCGACTGGCAAATCTTCAACCAAGGCCGCAAATCCGCTCCGTTCCGCAACACCGACTACGAGCCCGAAATCTTCATTACCCAACCTGTTAAAGCAGACCTGCCTTTCGGCGGCAAACTGCGTATGGTTGGCGCAGGTTTTGTTCACCAATCCAACGGTCAAAGCCGCCCGGAATCGCGCTCATGGAACCGGGTTTACGCCATGGCCGGCATGGAATGGGGCAAGCTGACCGTTATTCCTAGAGTTTGGATGCGCGCCTTCGACCAAAAAGGGGATGACGACGACAATCCGGACATCAACAAATACATGGGCTACGGCGACTTGAAAGTCCAATACCGCTTTAATGACAAACAAAATGTTTATTCCGTCCTGCGTTACAACCCGAAAAGCGGACGCGGTGCCGTTGAAGCTGCTTATACCTTCCCGCTCAAAGGCAAACTCAAAGGTGTTGTCCGCGGCTTCCACGGCTACGGCGAAAGCTTGATTGACTACAACCACAAACAAAACGGCATCGGCTTCGGCCTGATGTTCAACGACTGGGACGGTATCTAAATGCCCCCATATTGTTTCAGACGGCCTTTGCAATCAAGGCGGCCGTCTGAAACAATAAAACAAAACAAGCCATTCGTTTAAAATACTCGTTTCCTAGCGTCCAAACGCGTATAATGCAAAGTTTGGGCAAAACTTGCCGGAATGAAACAAAGATGACAGAAGCCGCAGCCGAAAGCGGAAAAATCGCCAAGGCTTTAAAGAAATACCTGATTACAGGCGTACTGGTTTGGTTGCCGATTGCCGTAACCATCTGGGCGATGACCTACATCATCTCCGCCGCCGACAGACTGATCAGCCTATTGCCGGAAAGCTGGCAGCCCCAGCATTTCTGGGGATTCAACATACCCGGTTTGGGCATTGTTGCCGCCACAGTCGTCTTGTTCGTTACCGGCGTATTTGCCGCCAACGTATTAGGCAGACGGATTCTAGGCGCGTGGGACAGCCTTTTGGGACGCATTCCCGTCGTCAAATCCATCTACTCCAGCGTTAAAAAAGTTTCCGAATCCCTGCTCTCCGACAGCAGCCGCTCGTTCAAAACCCCCGTACTGGTTCCCTTTCCGCAACCGGGCATTTGGACGATAGCCTTTGTTTCCGGCCATATCCCCGCTAAACTCAAAGGCAGCCTGCCGCAAGATGACGACTATATTTCCGTTTACGTTCCAACCACGCCCAACCCGACCGGCGGCTATTACATCATGGTGAAAAAAAGCGACGTGCGCGAGCTGGACATGAGTGTGGATCAGGCATTGAAATATGTAATTTCGCTGGGCATGGTGATGCCGGACGACTTACCGGTTAAATCCCTGCCCGCCCAAAAACCGTCTAGAGACGGTCATACCGAACACAACAATTAAGGTCTTCTTTTTTCAGATGGCCTTTCCTTCTTTTTCAAATTGAACAATATAAAAAGGTGATTTTATGCGTACCAACTATTGCGGCCTTATCAGCGAGCAATACTTAGACCAAACCGTGACCGTCAAAGGCTGGGTACACCGCCGACGCGACCACGGCGGTGTGATTTTTATCGACCTGCGCGACCGCGAAGGCATCGTTCAAGTCGTTATCGACCCTGACACTCCGGAAGCATTTGCCGCTGCCGACTCTTCCCGCAACGAATACGTTTTGAGCATTACCGGCCGCGTACGCAACCGTCCTGAAGGTACAACCAACGACAAAATGATTTCCGGCAAAATCGAAATCCTTGCCAAAGAAATCGAAGTCTTGAACGCTGCCGCTACGCCTCCGTTCCAAATCGACGATGAAAACATCAGCGAAAACGTTCGCCTGACCAACCGCGTTATCGACTTGCGCCGTCCTACCATGCAACGCAACCTGCGTCTGCGTTACCAAGTAGCCATGGGCGTTCGCCGCTACTTGGACGCACAAGGCTTCATCGACATCGAAACACCGATGCTGACCCGCTCCACTCCGGAAGGCGCACGCGACTACCTCGTACCAAGCCGCGTCCATCCGGGCGAATTCTTCGCTCTGCCGCAATCTCCGCAATTGTTCAAACAATTGCTGATGGTGGCCGGTTTCGACCGTTACTACCAAATCACCAAATGTTTCCGTGACGAAGACTTGCGTGCCGACCGTCAACCTGAATTCACTCAAATCGACTTGGAAACCTCGTTCTTGAACGAGGATGAAATTATGGACATCACCGAAGGCATGGCCAAACAAGTCTTCAAAGATGCTTTGAATGTAGATTTGGGCGACTTCCCACGCATGCCTTACTCTGAAGCCATGTTCTACTACGGCTCTGACAAACCGGACATGCGCATCAACTTGAAATTTACCGAGTTGACCGACCTGATGAAAACGGAAGAATTCAAAGTCTTCCGTGGCGCAGCCGACATGAAAGGCGGCCGCGTGGTCGCTTTGCGTGTACCGAACGGCGCAAAATTCAGCCGCAAAGAAATCGACGAATACACTAAATTTGTCGGGATCTACGGCGCAAAAGGTCTGGCATACATCAAAGTAAACGATGTGAGCAACCTCTCCAACGGCGAAGACAGCGGCCTGCAATCTCCAATCGTCAAATTCCTGTCTGAAAACGCCCTGAAAGAAATCATCGAGCGTACCGGCGCGCAAAACGGCGATATCATCTTCTTCGGCTCAGACAAAGCCAAAGTCGTGAACGAAGCCATCGGCGCATTGCGCATCAAAGTCGGTTTAGAACACGGCAAAGACAACGGCTACTTCGTAGACGAATGGAAACCTTTGTGGGTTGTCGATTTCCCAATGTTCGAATACGACGAAGAAGCCGACCGCTACGTTGCCGTACACCATCCGTTTACCGCGCCTAAAGAAGGTCATGAAGACCTGATGGTTTCCGACCCTGCAAACTGTCTGGCCCGTGCCTACGACATGGTATTGAACGGCTGGGAAATCGGCGGCGGCTCTATCCGTATCCACCGTGCAGACGTACAAGAGAAAGTGTTTGCCGCGCTGAAAATCAGCCCTGAAGAGCAACAAGAGAAATTCGGCTTCCTCTTGGACAACCTGAAATTCGGTGCACCTCCTCACGGCGGCCTTGCATTCGGCCTCGACCGTCTGGTTACCCTGATGACCGGTGCAGAATCTATCCGCGACGTGATTGCCTTCCCGAAAACACAACGTGCACAATGTCTGCTGACCAATGCACCTAATGTGGTCGACGACAAACAACTTCGCGAATTGAGCCTGCGTCTGCGTCAGAAAGCAGTTGAAACAAAAGAAGCATAATTTATCGGCTTAACCTTTAAAATATCAAGGCCGTCTGAAATTTTTGAAATTTCTTTCAAACTTTTCAGACGGCCTTTCTACATTTTGATCGTTTATATATAATCAACCCGCAAACTGTTTTATTTTAAACGTTCACTTTAATGACGTTAGAGTATAAAAAACAACCGTTTGTAAGAAAAACAAACAAATAAGCTCCACAAGCACTATCATGACTGTTACAACAATAAAGGAACCCAACAATGTTTCTGATACTGACGGGGCTGATACTGACTTTTTTTATTTTGTTGTTTATTATTACTTCAATTATTCACAAAAAACAGTTTGCCTATAACACACACCAAGACTATAACTATCCCTCCCTCCCCTCTACCGCGCATACTACCCTCAAGGGTGGCAGCCTGACTTTACCTGCCACTATCAGCGGGCAAGATACCGTTATTGCCAAAATCCGTATCAAATCCACTTGGGCAGGATTGCTGGTATTGCCTTTTGTTGAAACCATTTCATCTAAGGGCAAATGGAAGCAATATTTCGAATACGGCGCAAAAGGCGTGCGCTATATCAATCTGAGCGACACCTTCTCCGACAGCGACAAAACCATCCGCTTGGAAGGCAAATACCTAACCTTGTCCGATCAAGAAATCGAACTCTCTGTTTATCCGCGAGAAAACCTCGACGGCAAAAAAATCCTTGTCCTCGCGCCCCATGCCGACGATGCCGAACTCAGCGCATACGGTTTATACGAAAAACATGCTGCCAATTCAATGATCTGCACCTTAACCGCCAGCGAAGGCGGCAGCTTCCACTATGGCAACCTTTATAGCACGTGCGACTGCGACACCCAGGCACAATATCTGCAAAAAGGCAGAATGCGCGTTTGGAACAGCCTGACCGTTCCCCTTTTAGCCGGCGTGCCGTCTGAAAATATCCTGCAACTGGGCTACTTCGACAGTACATTGACCGCCATGCGCCAAAATCCGGAAAAAGAGATTAAATCGACCAAAATCGATACGACCGACGTCGACATTTTCCGCCGTGCCAATACCTCCCCATTGGCGAAACACCTCAAGCCCGGCTCGACTTGGACCAGTTTGGTGGACAACCTTGGCTATCTGATAGAAACGTTCCAGCCAGATATTATCGTGACACCGTCCCCCAATATTGATGCACATCCCGATCACCAACATACTGCGCTGGCCGCCATCGAAGCCCTGCGCAAAATCGATTACCGCCGTGGCAATCTGTTTTTGCACACCATACATTATCTGAGCGACGACTTCCCTATCGGCAAAGTAGGTTCCTCCCTCAGCCTGCCGCCATCCTCCGAGCAACCGTTTTACTTCCAAAGCATCTATTCCCATCCTTTGGATAAAGAAGAGCAAAACCGCAAACTCCTCGCCCTTGACGCCATGAACGACATCCGCCCTAATTCAGACGGCTATATGCGTTGGAGCACCATGATATTCAAAGGCCTAAACAAACTGCGACACCACGTCCTCCATCTCGACAAAGACTTGGTCAACCGCTTTGTCCGTAGCAACGAATTCTTCTATACCGTCCCCATCAGCGACTTGTACCAAGAAGATACGCTGAAACAAATCACTTATCAGGGCAAAGCCCAATAAACCAAAAGGCCGTCTGAAAAGATGTTTCAGACGGCCTTTATCACACCAAATCAAAACAATAAAATCACTGCATTACAAACGAAAAACACCAAGCCCAAATCCAAACGCGGCAACCCAAGTTATAATAAAACCCTTCCCATACGCTCCACATCATCATGCCGATTTACTTCATCGCCGATTTGCACCTGAGCGAATCCCATCCTCAGCTGACCGCACTCTTCCAAAAATTTATGCAAGAAAAAGCCGTCCACGCCCAAGCCGTATACATTCTTGGTGACCTTTTCGATTTTTGGATCGGCGATGATGAAAACAGCCCTTTGGTTCAAACCATCAAACAAACCATCCGCGGCCTGACCGAGCGTGGCATCGCCTGCTATTTTATCCATGGCAACCGCGACTTCCTCATCGGTAAAACCTTCGCCCGCGATACCGGCATGACCTTACTGCCCGAGTACGCCGTTATCGACCTATTCGGCACTCCCACCCTGCTCTGTCACGGAGACACCCTCTGCACCGACGACCATTCTTATCAAAAATTCCGCCGTACCGTCCATCAAAAATGGCTGCAACGCCTGTTCCTGTTCCTGCCACTCACACTCCGGCTGAACATCGCCACCAAAATCCGTAAGCAGAGCAAACAGGACAAACAACACAAAACCGCCGACATCATGGACGTCAATCCGGCCTTTACCCACGAAACCCTCCAACGCTTCCACACGCCCCTGCTCATCCACGGCCATACCCACCGCGAAAACATCCACCGCAACGCCGATTACACCCGTATCGTACTCGGTGACTGGCGCGACAATTACGCCTCCATTCTCGAAGTCAATGCCGAAGGTTACCGTTTTATCGCCTTATAAAACATCAGGCCGTCTGAAAACTGGTTTCCCGATCGTTCAGACGGCCTGACTGACAAACATCCTCAAACGGTTTACGCAAACCAACCGCGTATCCGCTCCAAACCACCAAAGCGCACGCACGCATCCGCATTCGCCTCAGTTTTTGGTTTCGCCCGATAAGCAATACCGAATCCCGCCTCCCGTATCATCGGAATATCATTCGCACCATCGCCCATCGCCACCACCTGCCACGGGGCCAAACCCAGACGCTCACGGTATTCACGCAACAAATCCGTCTTAGCCTGCGCATCGATAATCCGCCCTTTCAGACGGCCTGTCAGCTTGCCGTTTTCCACTTCCAACACATTCGCAAAATGAAAATCCAAGCCCAAACGCCGTTGCAGGCGTTCCGTAAAGAACGTAAATCCGCCCGACACCAGCATAAACTTCACATCATTCCGTTTACACGCTTCCAACAAAAATTCCGAGCCCGGCGACAGCTGCAACACATTCTCGTACACCTCTTCCAACACGCGCTCGTCCAAACTGGCCAGCAAAGCCACACGCTTGCGCAAAGACTGCTCAAAGTCCAGCTCGCCGCGCATCGACTGCTCCGTAATCGCTGCCACCTCATCCTTCAGTCCAACACCGGCCGCAATCTCATCCACACACTCAATCGTAATCAGCGTCGAATCCATATCGCTAATAATCAGTCCCAAATCAGCAAAAGCCACATCCGGCAACACCGCACCATCTATCTGCTGCGCAATCAACGCAGCCCGCATCTCGTCCGTCAATTCAAAATCATCATCAACCGGCAGACGCAATACCGACTTTCCTAATGGTGCAGACACCAAACCGCCAAACGCCGACCAGTCGCACGCGCCCAAATCCCCATGTTGCAACACCAAAACTTTCTTCATTTCATTCTCCTCATGCCCCAAAACCTTTGCAAACATATCGGGTACACATTCAGCCTAAAACCCCGAAACCGTATTTTTGCAAAAGCCTTAAAAAACCAAAACAGCATTATAGCCGAACAACCCCGGCAATTTTCAGACGGCCTGTAAACAATTCAGCAGAGCTACCAATACCAATCCCTGCATCAACTAACCAAGCAATTACTCAAAAATTTGATTTTAGGCAAGCCGACTAAAAATTTTTGCCAGTAACAGGCAACTTGTGTTGATTTTTCTTACAGTTTCGATATAGTTACTTATAGCTAGTTTGGCACTACTCCTTATATCTAGCTTTCATTGCATTACCACCTCCATTCGTTGCCAACGGCTCCCCTTCCGATGGCAACCTTTTTTTGGCCCGATGATTTAACAATATCAAAATTGAATTAAATAAATGATTTAGAAATTTATATTTAAAAACAAACCCTTCCTCATCTGCGTACGCATTTCATGCCTTTCAGCTATTTTATCAATCAGTTTGAAGAAAGCCTCACTTTAACTCAACTCGGTTAGTCAGGAGATTTCAGCTTTCCCCCCCCCCCGACCGACTCAATCAATATGGCCATGTACACACACATCAGAGTAATGCTCAGAGTATGGCTGCTCCCAATCACTGATGCCTGCCGTTTTAATTGTCCTTAGCCTACCCTCTATTACCATCATCTCAAGATTCAATCCCTATCTGATAGTTCACTGAATTTGAATGAAAAATTATTTAAATGTAAAAATGTGCAAAACGCTTGCTTTCAATCCTAACAAGGGATATAGTACCAAGTAACTAGTTCTTATTGATGAGAGCTACTCCTTGGATACTTGCCTCCGGTCCTCCAACCCGGGGGCATTTTTTTACATTTTTATTTTGTATTCATATGGATAGGATAAAGACGAAACACCCACCACAAATCAACAGACAAATAAAACCGCAAACTGCGTTTTCCAAACTTTCAGGCCGTCTGAAATCCTCTCTCCAATATCGTTAATCCCATATTTCAGACGGCCTGTTTAACCCTCTATTGCAAAGCTTGGCACAAGCCCCGCTGACCGGCGGCAATTAATTACTATATAATCAAACGCATTGTCATCCCTACAAAGGAGCCACACCATGGCCACAAAAATTAAAATCGGTATTGTCGGTGCAACCGGATACACAGGCGTCGAATTGTTACGCCTGCTCAGCAGCCACCCCAACGTAGAAGTCACTGCCGTCACCAGCCGAAGCGAAGCCGGTATTGCGGTTGCCGACTACTTCCCCAGCCTGCGCGGCATTTACGACCTTGCATTCCAAACGCCTGAGGATGCCGGACTTGACCATTGCGACCTCGTGTTCTTTGCCACGCCCAACGGCGTGGCCATGAAAGAAGCACCGTCCCTTGTCGAAAAAGGCGTACGCGTGATTGACCTGTCTGCCGACTTCCGCATCCGCGACATCCCCACATGGGAAAAATGGTACAAAATGACCCATGCAGCGCCGCAACTCATTTCCCAAGCAGTGTACGGTTTGTGCGAACTTTACAAAGACGACATCGCCAAAGCCATGCTGGTGGCCAATCCGGGTTGCTACCCTACCTGCGTTTCTCTGCCCTTATTGCCGCTGCTTCAGGCTGGCCGTCTGAAAGCCAACGCGCCGCTGATTGCCGACTGTAAATCCGGTGTTTCCGGTGCAGGCCGCAAAGCCAGTACCAACGCCCTATTGTGCGAAGCAGGTGACAACTTCAAAGCCTATGGCGTCGGTGGTCACCGCCATCTGCCTGAAATCCGACAAACCCTGTCCGGACTGCAAGACCATGTTTCAGACGGCCTGATTTTCGTACCACACCTTGTTCCGATGATACGCGGCATGCACGCCACCCTGTATCTGCACCTGCAAGAACACACCGATCCTGAAGCCTTACTGCGCGAATACTATCGCGACAGTCCTTTTGTCGATATTTTGCCTTCAGGCTCGACACCTGAAACCCGCAGCGTACGCGGCGCCAACCTCTGCCGTATCAGCGTTCAAAAAGCGCCCGATCAAGACGATGTGTGGATTGTTCTTTCTGTCATCGACAACTTGGTTAAAGGCGCAGCCGGTCAAGCCGTGCAGAATATGAACATTATGTTCGGCCTGCCCGAAACCACCGGCCTGACTAATGCACCATTGATGCCTTAAGCCAGCCATCCTTATTAAAAACACAAGGCCGTCTGAAACTTTGATCGTTCAGACGGCCTTTATCGATTCATTCACAAACATTACTCATACACCACGCCGGCAAGCATTTCTTCTTCATTCAAGTTGCCGTACTGTTGCTCCCAATCGTGGGTAGCCTCCACCATATCGCATTCTTTGGCAAAAGCCAGCAGCCTGCCGTCCATCTGATCCAGACTCAAGCTGCCCAAGCGTTCGCATTCCGAAGCCGTCAGATTACCATCCGCCTCATGCGCCTCCGAAGATCCGAAAGGCAGAGCAAAAAAACCCAGTACCAACGCCAGCAGCACCCAAAAAGTATTTTTACGCGAACGAGTCATTTCACACCTCTCATCATAATCATATAGCAGGTTTAAATCAGAAAAACTAAACCAAATAAAATTAAACTAAGAAAAATCGAATAGAAAATTAGAAATATCAATTTATCTAAGACAAAACGAATAATACTAAGAAAAAATAGAATATGCAATACTTTTTCTTAGATGAAGTAATTTTTTTCTTACAATTTTATAAAAACTAAGGTAAAATACACTCAAATCGTCCAAACCATATAAAAAACATACCTCCATAAAGGCATAAACATGGATACCTTTAAAGACCGCCTGGCTTTCTTATGGAAAGATGAAGCCCGCCAAGCTAAAATCGCCGCCGACATCGATATGACTATCGCCGGATTCAGCCGTATCTGGAACGAAGGCGGCCTGCCGAAATCGGAAACGCTAAAAAAAATCAAACAACTTAAAGGCTGCAGCATAGACTGGCTTTTGACAGGCGAAGGTTCCCCCTTTCCCGATTCCGAAGCCCCAAAAGCCACGGCAACCGACACACTGGGTAATCCAGTCGATATAGACGAATTTGTCTTCGTACCGCGTTACGACATCCAGGCCGCGGCCGGACACGGACAGCTCGTCGGTGACGAACAGCCGATGTTCGCCATGGCGTTCCGACGCTATTGGATTGAAAATTATGTGACGCGCGACATCAAAAATCTTTCCGTTATCTCAGTCAAAGGCGACTCGATGGAAGGTGTACTGAATGATGGCGATACCATCCTCATCAACCACGGTCAAACCACGCCGCGCGACGGCCTCTATGTTTTGCGCCTCAACGAAAACCTTTTGGTCAAACGCCTGCAACTGATACCCGGCGGCATCGTCAACGTCATTTCTGCCAACGAAGCCTACCCTACTTTTGAAATCGACTTGAAAAACCCGACCGACGACGTTGCCATCATCGGCCGTGTAGAATGGTTTGGCAGAAGCATCTAAATCTGACATACTGATGCTTGAAATTTCTGCCATACCCTCCATGTAAGCTGGCAGATCCTGTCTGCACAAACTTGCCTTGACTAACGGTTTGCGCGACAATAGTAAAAATATTCATATAAAAGGAATCACATCATGTCAGACGAAAGCCCTATTATCTTTACTGACAGCTGCTGCACCAAAGTTGCCGACCTGATCGCCGAAGAGAACAATCCCGATTTGAAATTGCGCGTATTCGTCAACGGCGGCGGTTGCTCCGGCTTCCAATATGGTTTTACCTTTGATGAAATCAAAAACGACGACGATTTTGAAATCCAGAAAAACGGCCTGACGTTCTTGGTTGACCCGATGAGCTACCAATATCTGGTTGGTGCGGAAATCGACTACACCGAAAGCCTGCAAGGTTCTCAATTCGTCATCCGCAATCCGAATGCAGAGACAACTTGCGGTTGCGGTTCGTCCTTCTCCGTATAAACAATCCGTTTTTGCCATAAAAAACAGGCCGTCTGTATCTTCAGACGGCCTTTTGTGTGAATTTATTTTAAACAATATCAGATTTACCTTATAATAATAATATCGGGCGTGAATATTTACTCTACAATAGACATAACATTGGACATGCATATTGCCATATAAATAAAAAATCATTGTCCAGCCGATTAACGACACAAAGGCACCCCCTATCCGGTCTGCCTCAGACTGCGGCCTCTGTTTTTGCCTGCATCGCAAGCCAAAACAGCTCAAACACAATAACAAAACCTTAGGCTAAACCCATTTGGTTGACGCAGTCGAAATACTCATGGGATATCAATGAGCAAACAAGAAAAATTTTTCGACGTATACGTTTCCTATCCGCCGAACACGGATAGGGAGCGCATCCATGCCTGCCTGTATGACAACCTGCCTGAAAACGAAGTCGAGAGCCTGATTCAAGCCTTGGCCGAGCGTCCGCAAGCCATTGTGGCCGAAAAATGTACCCAAGACGAGCGCGAAAATGCGCAGCATTACTTCAGCTATTTGGGTTTGGACGTGATCGTCCGTCAGGCTATGGAGTTGGAAGCGGTCGAAGAAGAACCCGTGTTGGCAGTCAACACTCCCGACCCTATCCAATGCCCAGTCTGCATGACGATTATCGACGAACTCGACGCACAGGAATGTAAAACCTGCCACTTTGATTTGACAGAAAAAAATGAGCTGGCCATCCAGCGCAAGCGCATTGAATGGCAGGAAAAAATCTCTTTCGAGCATAAAAAACAAACCGAAATTGCCCATAAGCTCAAATATGAACGTGAGCAGGAAGAGAAAAAACTGCGTAAAAAAATCCGTGCCGAATTGGAATCCCAATTACGCGAAGAGTTAGGCCAAAATCCTGAGCTGGCCGCACTTGCAGCGAGGAAGAAAACACAGTTTCTGCTTACAATGGCTATTGTATTCGCCGTTTTGAGCCTGCTTGCACTCGGCTATATAGCTGCAAAATTCTTCTAAACCGATTCAAAAACTTAAGGCCGTCTGAAAACAGATTTTCAGACGGCCTTTTATTTCCTTATTGATTGAGCCATTTCAATCAAGCCTCTTGCACATCAACGTCCACGGACCATCTGATTTTACCGTCGCGGTTTTGCTGCAACACCTGCACCCACAAACTCACGGCGCGGTGCAAATCCTGTCGGGATGTCGATTCGAGGAAAATTTGCGCACGTTCGCGTTCGGCAAGACGTACCATCAGCATGGGAGCGGCGCCAAACTGGGAGACGCTTTCAGGCAAAAGTGGGGCGAGGGTTTCTTTGGCGGCGTTGAGAAATTCCATCGCATCGGCAACGCGCGGCGCATCGGCACGGACGGCCGTCTGAAAACCGAAAGGCGGCATGGCGAACATTTGCCGCTCGTTCAATTCGTTTTCGGCAAACACGGCGTAGTCCTGCGCTTTGACGGCGGCGAATACGGGATGTTCGGGCAGTTGGGTCTGTATCAACACCTTGCCGGGTTTGTCGGCGCGCCCCGCCCTGCCGGACACTTGCATCAGCTCGGCGAACAGCCTTTCCGGCGCGCGAAAATCCGCGCTATACAAGCTGCCGTCGGCGTTCAACACGATCACGAGGTTGAGCCGCGCGAAATCATGGCCTTTGGCGAGCATCTGCGTACCGACCAGAATGTCGATTTTGTCGTTGGCGATGCGGCGGTACAAATCCGCCCAGTCGTTTTTGTGCGCCGTACTGTCCCTATCGACGCGGACGACGGCGGCCTTGGGCAGGAAGGCGCGCAGTGTTTCTTCGACGCGCTGTGTGCCGTGTCCGACAGCGGTCAGGTCTTGGTTGCCGCAGTCGGGGCATTTGTACGGGATGGGTTCGCGGTGATCGCAGTGGTGGCAGCGCAGTTGGCGGGCGCGTTGGTGCAGCACCATTTTGGCGGAACAGTTCGGGCAGCCGAAGGTATGGCCGCAGTCGCCGCAAAACAGCGCGGGCGCGAAGCCGCGCCGGTTAAGGTACACCAGCGACATGCCGCCCGCTTCAAAGTTCTGTTTTAAAAGCTGCAAGGCTTGCGGCGAGAAGCCGTTGTCGAGTTTCAGACGGCCTACGTTGAGGATTTCCACTTGCGGCAGTTGCGCGGAAGCATGGGCGCGCTCGGTCAGTTGCAGCAGGCGGTACGCGCCGCTTTGCGCCTTGTGCCAACTCTCCAAGCTGGGCGTGGCACTGCCCAACACGACGGGACAGCCGCTCTGCTTCGCCCGCCACACCGCCAAATCGCGGGCGTGGTAGCGCAATTCGTTGTCTTGTTTGAACGAGCCGTCGTGTTCCTCATCGACCACAATCAGCCCGACATCATCCATCGGCGTGAACACCGCCAGCCGCGTGCCGATCACCAGCTTCGCCTGCCCCAACATCGCGCGCAAATAATCCTGCGTGCGCTTGCCTGCAGCCATCTGGCTGTGCAACACGGCGGTCGGCACGTCGGCAAAACGGTTTTCCACCCGCTTCAAAAGCTGCGGCGTGAGGTTGATTTCAGGCAACAGAAACAACACCTGCCGCCCCTGCGCCAACACTTTCGCCATCGCATCAAAATACACCTCAGTCTTGCCGCTGCCGGTGATGCCGTACAGCAGAAACGGCTGAAATTTACCAAAGGCCGTCTGAATTTCATCGGAAGCCTTCTGCTGGTCGGCATTCAACACAAATTCAGAGTGCGAAGCCTGCCCATGGCACGACTCTAAAACGGACTTCGCCGCTTCCGTTGTTTCAATCCAGCCCTGTTCCGCCCAATCCTCAATCAATTTCGCCGCCTGCGCGTTCACCTGCTTCAACGCCACCATCGTCATCCCGCCCGACAGCAGCGCATCCCACAAAGCTGCTTTTTTGTTGAACCGTGCCGGCGGTGGCATTTGCGCCCTGCCCGCTTCGTTCAGCGCGTAAAACAACGGCGGCTGCGGCATTTCCACCGCGCGCGTTTCCTTCAAACCTTGCGGCAATGCAGCAAATACTGCCTGCCCCGTCGGATAGTGGTAATAACGCGACGTAAACGCCAACAAATCACGCCAGCTTTGAGGCAACGGCTTTTCTTCCATAAAGGCCGTCTGAACACTCAAAATCCGCGCCGTATCCATATTAGGCGCGATATCCGTTTCCCACACAATCCCGACAACGGTTTTATTGCGGAAAGGCACAAGCACCCGCGTTCCCGGAGGAAGCGGCTCGGAATGGGAATAAGTCAAAAGGCCGTCTGAAAGCGGCACGTTTACGGCGATGTGGTGGTAGATCATACAAACAATCAAATCATTTTTTCGTATTTTAACAGCCGAAAGCTATTTTCAGACGATAATTTGAGCCTTAGTACAATGCAGACATGACGGAGGTTTGATACAATGCCCTATTTTCAACACACGCAAGTCTCTCGCATGAAAACCAAGTTAATCAAAATCTTAACACCGTTTGCCGTCCTTCCTTTGTTGGCATGCGGTCAACCTGCCGTATCCAACGCCAACGCAGCGCCTGCACCTGCTGCCAAAGCGGAAGCGCCCGCCGACAAATCCGTTGCCGCTTCTTTGAAAGCGCGCCTGGAAAAAGTCTATGCTGCCCAAGATTTGAAAGTTTTGAGCGTCAGTGAAACACCGATTAAAGGCATTTATGAAGTTGTCGTCAGCGGCAAACAAATCATCTATACCGATGCCAAAGGCGACTATATGCTTGTTGGCGACCTCATCAACGTCAACACGCGCCAAAGCATGACTGAAGAACGCGCTGCCGATTTGAACAAAATCGACTTCGCTTCCCTGCCTTTGGACAAAGCCATCAAAGAAGTTCGTGGCAACGGCAAATTGAAAGTCGCTGTTTTCTCCGATCCGGACTGCCCGTACTGCAAACGCTTGGAGCATGAGTTTGAAAAAATGACCGACATCACGATTTATACCTTCATGATGCCGATTCCAAGCCTGCACCCTGATGCCGCGCGCAAAGCCGAGCTGTTGTGGTGTCAACCTAATCCGACCCAGGCATGGATCGACTGGATGCGCAAAGGCAAACTCCCAAGCGGAAAAGCAAACTGCGAAAATCCTGTTGCGGAAACCACTTCATTGGGCGAACAATTCGGCTTCAACGGCACGCCGACCGTGGTCTTCCCTAACGGCCGCAGCCAAAGTGGTTACAGCCCTATGCCCCACCTCAAAGAAATCATCGAGAAAAACCAGTAATACAGGATTTAATCTCCATACAGGACGCTTTACGCGTCCTTTTTTCATATCGCCCGCCATCAACTGCCTTCAGACGGCCTCGATACAGACAAAGATAAAAAAGGACGTGTCCAACACGTCCTTTTTTCCCTTTACCTTACAGGTAGAATTTTTCAATTACTTTCAGGTTTTCATCCAATTTGTACACCAGCGGCTGACCGGTTGGGATTTCCAAGCCCATGATGTCTTCGTCAGAAATGCCTTCGATGTGTTTTGCCAAAGCGCGCAGGGAGTTGCCGTGTGCCGCCACCAATACACGTTTGCCGCTCAAGATGGCTGGAGCGATTTGGTCTTCCCAGAAAGGCAGGACGCGCTCGAGGGTAACTTTGAGGTTTTCGCCATCAGGTACGACATCGCTAGGCAGGTTGGCATAGCGGCGGTCGTTGTGGGCGGAGTGAGGGTCTTTAGGATCGAGCAGCGGAGGCAGGGTGTCGTAGCTGCGGCGCCAGATGTGGACTTGCTCGTCGCCGTATTTTTCTGCGGTCTGTTTTTTATCCATACCTTGCAGCTGGCCGTAGTGGCGCTCGTTCAAGCGCCATGATTTGATTTGTGGAACAAACAGTTGGTCGGATTCTTCCAAAACGATGTTACAGGTTTTGATGGCACGGGTCAGAACGGAGGTAAAGGCGATGTCAAACTCATAGCCTTTCTCTTTCAGCTTTTTACCTGCTGCTGCGGCTTCTGCCAAACCTTGCTCGCTCAGCTTGACATCGCGCCAGCCGGTGAAAAGGTTTTTCGCGTTCCATTCGCTTTGTCCGTGACGGATGAATACTAATTCCATGATTGTTTGCTCCAATGAAGTTTGGGAAAAGGTATTTATAGCACACTTTGCCGCCGCGCTGATAACGTCGGCGGCTTCTTTTGATATGTTGCAAATTTGCTTCTAGTCTTCAGACGGCCTTGTCGGAAGGTAAACGTCAAACCGCGTGCTTTTGCCGGTGTATTGATAAGCAGGTTTGCGCCCGTCGAGAAATTCGCCCAAGCGCGGGCGTTTGACGACAATGCGCTTTTTGGCGGTATCCAATGCCGCATCCAACAATTCGGCTTCGTCTTGTGCCGCGCCGACCAAGTCATGAAAGTAAGCCATTTCTTTTTTCACGGCTGCGGTTTTGCGACGCTCCGGATACATCGGGTCAAGGTACACTACATCGGGTCTGCCTTTTTTCGCGGCCAATTCCTGCATCAAATCAACGGCATTGCCAAAGTGCAAAGTAATTCGCCGGGTAATCTCCCGTGTTTCTTCACTTTGCCCCGCCCTATTGAGGCCGTCTGAAAGTAGACAGGCAACCGCAGGATTTTGTTCAAAAGTGTGTACATTCAAACCCAACGAGGCAAGTACGAAGCTGTCGCGCCCCAGTCCGCCGGTAGCATCCCAGACAGTCGGTTGCGCAGTATGGTTGACGGCTTTGGCAATCAGCTCGCCGCCGCCTTTAGTGCGCCGATAATGGGCGGCACCGCCATCAAAATCAACGCGGACACGGCCTTTTTCACCGGCGCGGCACAAACTAATGCCGCTTTCGTCAGCGATAAGGAAACTGCCTGCTTCAGGCTGCCGGTCGATAATGGTCAACCCAAAAGGCGCGGCAAGGCTGCGAAGTTCGGCAGATGCGGTTTCGTCAAAATAAATCTTGTACATAAGGCTTATGTTTCAGACGGCCTGGAAAACTTGGGCCGTCTGAACGTTTTAATTGATGTCCAAGCGTTCCATGCGGTAGCGCATGGAGCGGAAGCTGATGCCCAAAAGTTTGGCGGCTTGGGTACGGTTGTAACGGGTTTGCTGCAAGGCCTGCTCGATGATGCTGCGTTCCACTTGGTCGAGATAATCCTGTATCTGCATGGTGCGCGGATCAAACGGCGGAATGGGGCTGTGATTGAGCGTGGTTTCGCGCGCGTCAGGTTCGGCGATGTCGTCAAAAGAAAGGCTGCTGCGATCGGCCTTGGCCTGCGGGGCGTTTTGAATCTGCAAGTCGTCCACTTGTATCACTTGGCCGACCGTCAGTGCAACGGCGCGTTCGAGGATATTCTCCAGCTCGCGGAAGTTGCCGGGATAGCTGTAATGCAGCAGGGCTTCTTGGGCTTTCGGGCTGAGTTTGTAGGTTTGATTGCCGTGGCGGTGTTTGTACAGCAAATACAGAATCAGCGCGCCCAAGTCTTCGCGCATTTCGCGTAAAGGCGGCATGTGCAGGGAGACAACGTTGAGGCGGTAATACAAGTCCTGGCGGAATGCGCCGCTTTCAACCAAGGCTTCGAGGTTTTTATGGGTTGCACAAATAATGCGTACGTCCACAAAGGTTTCCCGCGCATCGCCGATACGGCGCACGGCTTTTTCTTGGATGGCGCGCAGGAGTTTGACCTGCATGGCAAGCGGTAAATCGGCAACTTCGTCGAGAAACAGTGTGCCGCCGTCGGCGTGTTGGAAAAAGCCGAGACGGTCTTGATCCGCGCCGGTAAAGCTGCCTTTTTTGTAGCCGAAGAATTCGCTTTCCATCAGGTTTTCAGGAATCGCGCCGCAGTTGACGGCAATAAACGGTTTGTCGGCGCGGTCGGACAGCTCGTGAATCGTGCGTGCCGCCTGCTCTTTACCGGTACCGGATTCGCCGGAAATATAAACGGGAACAAGGCTGCGTGCCAATCTGCGAATCAGGTGGCGCACTTCGACCATTTGCGGCGAAGTACCCAGCAGGCGCGGCATATCGTCGTCGCCTTTCAGGATAGGTTCTTCTTGTAAAGCAGGATTGATGTTGCCGGTTGAAAACCGCTCTTTTAAGGAATTGAGCCCTTCCGGAACGGTCAAAGGCCGGTTAAATTCACTCTGTACGCTCTTAGGAGGCGTAACAACAGGCTTGACCGGCTGGGGTTCGGGTTTATACAGGGCGGCAGAAACAGGCGCAGGCTGAGATTTGACTTTTTCAGACGGCGTGGGTTCGTTGGTATTGTCTGAAACTGATACGGCCGATTTCACCAATGAACGCAGTTGCGACAGCGTAATCGGTTTTTGCAGATAGTCAAACGCCCCTGCTTTCAAGGCTTCAACGGCTTGGTCGGCATTGCCGAAAGCCGTAATCACGGCAACGGGCGTGTCGAGCATCAACTCGTCAATGTATTGGACCACCTCGAGGCCGGAGCCGTCGGGCATACGCATATCGGTCAACACCAGCGAATAATCGTTGTTGTCCAGCTTGTCTTTGGCTTCTTCAACACCAGCCGCCGTATCGACGCGTAGACCCATTTTCATCAGGGTCATTTCCATCAGGTCGCGGATGTCTGCCTCGTCATCGACAATCAAAACCGGCTCTTGCAATTTATTCATCCTGCGCTTGCTCCTTCGGTAAAATCAATTCAAACCCGTTCATTTCAGGGTGATAATGCAGCTGCCCCATATTGGCGTGTGCCAACTCGCGTGCGACGTAAAGCCCCAAACCGGTGCCTTGTTTTTCGGTGGTGTAAAACGGCTCGAACAGATGATTTCGTACATCGGGCGGCACGCCTTTGCCGTTGTCCGCCACTACGATGGAAATATGCATCCTACCGCTAGAGCGGATAAGGACGGTAATGGCGTTTTCGTCCTGACGGCTGTGTCGCCAAGCATTGTTGCACAAGTTCCACATCACTTGCTGCAAATGCATGGGGTCAACCAATACGGTCAGGTTGTTGCCATCCATATTCATACGCAGACAGCCGATGGCATCGGGATTGTTCAAGGTAAATTCCTGCTTGAACTCCAACCAGAATTTCATCAGATTAATCGGCTGGCGGCTGATGTTGTCTCGTTTGTTAAGCAGGGATACGTCTTCCAACATCTTGTCGATGCGTTGGATATTGCTGTCGATGATGTTGTAGAGCTTGGCCTTGAGCGGGTCTACCTCATCACCCTCTTGCAACAAATCGCTGGCATGACGGATGGCGGACATCGGGTTGCGGATTTCGTGGGCAAGGTTGGCAGTCAACTGTCCGAGCGAAGTCAGCTTGGTGGACATGGCCTCCGCAGCCACTTCACGCAATGAGCGGACGTACAACATCAGCAGCTCGGTTTGCTCCTGAATCAGCGGTACGGCTCGGACGTGCATGGCGTGTTGGAAAATATGGATATCGGTTTCAAAAGGTTTGTCGGGTTGGCGCTGCCAGCGTGCCACCAGTTCGCCGAACACGATTTCCTGCTGATCGATAATCAGGCTGGGAAAATAGATTTTTGCCTGTTTGTTAAACAGCCACACGCGCTGGGTTGCATCAATCACCACCACTGCTTCCTGTACGCGGTTTAAAACCAAATGGTTCAAGCCGCTGATACGGCGGTAGGCCAATTGATGGCGGCTGGCGGACTCTGTGGCCTGTTCGAGATAACGGGCGGCAAACGAGGTTAGCATCGCCACCAGATAGCTGGCGCCGATCAGCATTAAAGAATTTGCCACTGATTTTGCGTCCCAATTAAACGAATCGAAACGCATACTGCCGTCTAAAAACAGGTTCAAAATAAACAGCATTGCCGTATAGCCTGCGTACAGCATGGGATAATGGCCATAACTGAGCAGACACGACGTGGCGACAAACGGCAAAACCAAAATCCCGAAACCGGAAGCCGTACCGCCGGAGATATACACCAAAACCATGATCATGGTGATGTCGACCACTGCGCTGGCATTGGGCAAATCCAAGGATTGCCACTGCCAGCCCGGGCGGAGCACTGAGAGCATAATCAGGAAGAAATACAGCGTTACCCAGATATAAAACTCAACCGCCGGCAACGAAACGCCAATCAAATTGCCGCCCGTATAGCTGCCGAAAGCGTGCAAAACCAATAGCGGCAAGACGATGGCTATTCGAGCGATGTTGATGACGCCGGGAATCCGCTCCCTCAGATTACCCAGCTCTTGAAGATTGGCTCTGTTCATAAGTGAACCTTTTTTATTTTCATGCAATGTCGTAGTAAATTTAATTTATTTGAATATATTGGTTTTTGCCTTAAGACAAACTTTTCAGACGGCCTGATATTTCCAATACTTTGCCTTTTTTACCGCGCTTGCCGTCAATATCGGCAATCCGCAGTTTTTCCTGATGCTCGGCGCCGCGCCGGCCGACCGATACAACGGTAAACTCAGGAGAGGTCGTTACCATAACGTGTTCCAAAGATGCGCCGTCGGTCAGCGACATCAGCTGCAAACCGCGGCCTTTGGGCATGACTTTGAGCTCGCCGATGGAAAACGCCAAAAGACGGTGGTCGCTGCTGGCCAGTACGATTTTGCAGTCGGGATTGATGAGCGAAGAAGCATAGACGGCAACGGGCGGCAGGACGGTTTCACTGCTGTCCACAGTCATCACTACTTTGCCCGCTTTCACGCGTCCGACCATATCGGCCAACTTGGTGATAAAGCCGTAGCCGCCGCTGCCTGAGAGCAGGTAGTGCTGTTCGGGCTGGCCGGTGAGCATGGCGACAGGTTTGGCGCCGTTTTGCAGCTCGATTAAGGATGAAACCGGCACACCGTCGCCGCGTCCGCCGGGGATTTCGGCGGCATCGAGCGTGTAGGTTCTGCCCAATGAGTCGAGAATGACGACGGGCAAAACGGTTCGGCCTTCAAGGGTTTGTTTGAGACGGTCGCCTTCTTTGAAGGCAGTTTGGCTCAAATCGAGGTTGTGTCCGGCACGGCTGCGTATCCACCCTTTTTCCGACAGAATCAGCGTGATGGGTTCGTCGGCGGTGGTTTGCGTCAGCACTGCGCGTCCGGCTTCTTCCACCAGCGTGCGGCGCGCGTCGCCGAACTGCTTCATGTCCGCCTGCATCTCTTTGATAATCAGCTTGCGTTTTTCGTTTTCGTCGCCCAAAAGAATATTCAGACGGCCTTGTTCCTCGCGCAATTCGTTCAATTCTTTTTCGAGTTTAAACCCTTCCAAACGCGCCAACTGGCGCAGGCGGATTTCCAAAATGTCTTCGGCTTGGATTTCGGTCAGCCCGAACGCCGCCATCAAATCGGCTTTCGGGTCGTCTGATTCGCGGATGACTTTAATCACTTCGTCAATGTGCAGAAAGACTTTCAGACGACCTTCAAGGATGTGCAGCCGTTTTTCCACTTGGTTCAAACGGAATTTCAGACGACGTGTTACGGTCACGACGCGGAAATCCAGCCATTCCTGCAAAATCGTTTTCAGGTTTTTCTGCGCGGGGCGGTTGTCCAGCCCCATCATCACCAAGTTCATGGACACATTGCCTTCCAGCGAAGTTTGCGCCATCAGCGTGTTGATGAAGGTATCCGTATCGATGCGGCTGGATTTCGGCTCGAACACCAGACGCACGGGATGTTCGCCGTCGGACTCGTCGCGCACGCGGTCGATTAAATCCAGCATCAGCTTTTTGGTGTTGAGCTGGTCTTGGTTGAGCTGCTTTTTGCCTGCTTTCGGTTTCGGGTTGGTTTGCTCTTCGATTTCGGCAAGGATTTTGGCGGAATTGGCGTTAGGCGGCAGCTCGGTCACAATCACGCGCCATTGTCCGCGCGCCAGCTTCTCAATTTCGTAACGCGCACGCACGCGCACGCTGCCCTTGCCGGTTTCGTAAATACGGCGCAATTCGTCCGCCGGTGTGATGATTTGACCGCCGCCGGCAAAATCGGGCGCAGGGATGTACTGCATCAGGTCGGCGGTTTCCAGCGTCGGCTTCTTCAACAGCGCAATCGCCGCCTGCGTGACTTCGTTCAGATTGTGCGACGGAATTTCGGTCGCCATGCCCACCGCGATACCTGACGCACCGTTAAGCAGCACCATAGGCAGGCGGGCAGGCAGGTGCAACGGCTCGTCAAACGCGCCGTCGTAGTTCGGCACGAAATCCACCGTCCCCTGATTGATTTCAGACAACAACAATTCCGCAATCGGCGTCAGCCGCGCTTCGGTATAACGCATCGCCGCCGCCCCGTCGCCGTCGCGCGAACCGAAGTTACCGATGCCGTCGATTAAGGGGTAGCGCAAGGTAAAATCCTGCGCCATGCGAACCATCGCTTCATAGGCAGAACTGTCGCCGTGCGGGTGATATTTACCCAAAATCTCGCCGACCACGCGCGCGGATTTCACCGGCTTCGCCCCCGCCGTCAAACCCATATCGCGCATGGCAAACAAAATACGTCGTTGTACAGGCTTTTGGCCGTCTGAAACTTCAGGCAGCGCGCGACCTTTAACCACGCTCATGGCGTATTCGAGATAGGCGCGTTCGGCGTATTGACCTAACAGCAGGTAGTCTTCGCCGATAGGAGATGGGCTTGGAGCGGAAATGTGTTCTGTCATCAGGATGGTAAAACGAAATAAATTAAAGAAGGATATTGTAAAGCAAAATCGGTAGTCATAGCCAATTTGAGTGATGAACGGTAGTGCAGCGACAATAAGGCTTACCGAATCAGGTCAGCAAATGGAATCCGTTTCGACAAAAAAGGCCGTCTGAAACCATTTCATGTTTCAGACGGCCTTTTCATTTTGGTTTTAAATCAAAACTTCGTTATTCTGCAGTAGCCGGTTTGGCCGCAGTTTTAATGGTTAAGGTCAACGCGGCGGCAATAGCGAGGAAAACACCGGCAAACGTCATCGCGTTGGCAGGATTTGAACCCAAGAAGGTTTTGTACACCCAGCCGAAAGATACGGTTTCAATCAGCATTGGAATCACAATCATCATGTTCACAATACCCATGTACACGCCATAACGTTCTTTCGGAATAGAACCGACCACAATCATAAACGGCACGCCCATCATACTTGCCCAACCGACACCGAAACCAATCATTGGGACAAACATTAAGTATTTATTACCGATGTGCGGAATGCTAAGCAAGGCCAGTGCGGCAAGGGTTACGGCAAAGGCATGAACATATTTGGCGGCATATTTGCGTGCCATCCACATCAAGCCAAAAGCAGAGATAAAGGTTACAACGTTGTAGGAAGCGTTTACCAAACCGGTCCATGCAACCGCTTGACTATACGCTTCGGTATTTTCAACAGTCGAATCCCAAACGGATTGGACGATACTGTGAGAAATATATTGCCAGTAGATAAAGAGTGCGTACCATTGGAAGAGATACACCAAAGCCAGTTGCCTCAGGGCAGTCGGCATTTCGCGTACAGCAACGATAATATCTTTAACAGCATGAGCCGGACCGCTCGGCTGAGCTTTAATGGCTGCCATTTCTGCAGGACTAGGCTCGCGTTCGGATGTCGATAAAACGGTAACCAAAACCGAACCGATAGAGCAAACCGCACCAATATAGAACGAACCGAATACCCAATACGGGATACCCGCTTCGGAAGTTTGTTTCAACCAACCGATTTGCTGGAAGATATAGAGGGAAACGTTGGCCAGTGTAATACCCAAACCGGTAAACACAGACTGCATCAAGAAACCGGTAGATTGCTGATGTTCAGGAACCGTATCGGCAATAAAGGCACGGAAAGGTTCCATTGCAGTATTGTTACTGATGTCCAAGAGCCACAGCAACAATACAGCTACCCACAATGCGGTAACGTGCGGATAGATAAAGAGACAGAGGCTGCAACCGATGGCGCCAATCAAGAAATACGGGCGGCGGCGACCCAATCCAGGCACCCAAGTGCGGTCACTCATCGCACCAATCATCGGCTGCACCAGCAAACCGGTAATCGGGCCTGCCATATTCAAAATCGGCAACTGGCTCGGATCGGCATGAAGAAAGCTGAAAATCGGGTTAATCGCAGTTTGCTGCAACCCGAAGCTGTATTGAATGCCGAAGAAACCGAAGTTCATCAGCATAATCTGGCGAAGTGTCATCGCCACTTGTGGGGAGATTTTCATAGGAAGGCTACTCCTGGATAATAAACTATGGAAACAACAAACTCCAATTTCAGCAGTATGACGCTCTTATTGTATTGGGCCGCCTTTTTCAATGAGGCAACCCTGTTTTCAGACGGCCTTCATTTTGACCGTTTATATAATCTTGTTTTGATGTGTGTTTGTGTTGTTTGAAGCTTATTTTTAGGCCGTCTGAAACTATTTATTCATCACAGACTGACGCCAGATGGTTTCCCCAACGACCTTGACGGGCCGAACCGTACCGGCCGGATGTTCGATGTATTGGAACAGCAAATCCGCCGCCATCGCACCCATGCGCAAATAGGGCAACTCAGTACTGGTCAACGGCGGAAACAGCGTTTCCGCAATCGCGCTGTGGTTATCATATCCAGCAACAGAGACTTGCTCGGGAACCCGCATGCCGCGCGTCCTCAAAATCCCGTACACGCGTACTGCCATTTCATCGTTACCGCAGCAAATTACCGTCGGCGGAAGCGGCAAAGACAACAGTTTCAAAATAGCCGAAATCAAAGATCCGCTGTCATTGCTGAAGTCAGGATAACCAGTTTGCACCAAATCAGGATCGAAGACAATATCCGCATCAGCCAAAGCACGGCGGTATCCGGCCAATCTCAATCTTGTCGCTTCCACGCCCGGCTGCAAAGTCACATAAGCAATCCGTTTGTGTCCGCTTTGGATAATCCGGCGCACCAAGCCATACTGCCCTGCTTCGTCGTCCGGCAAAACCGACGGCGTACCTGCCAAATCAAAACAGTTGACCAACACCATCGGGCAACGGTTGAGCACTTCCGGCAGCAATACTTCCTGATGGAAACCTGCCACATATAAAATCCCCTCGGCACGATGCTCCATAAAGGTACGGATCAGTGGCTCCATCTGACCGGGCTGACCCGGCTTGTTGTCGATGTCGGCAATCATCAAAATCTTGCCTTGTGCGCGAATCCGCTGCTGAATGCCCTTAATCAAGAACATATCCGGTATGCCGTGTCCGCCCGTATTCTCGCCTGTCCGCGAAATGGCGCCGGTAATCAGACCGATCAAGCCAGAACGGTGTGACCGCATAATCCTCGCCGCAGAAGACGGAATATAGCCCAAAGCAGCAATCGCTGTTTCTACTTTAGAACGGGTTTTATCACTGACCGACGCATCGCCGTTAATCACCCGGCTGACCGTCTTGGGAGATACCCCGGCATAAGCAGCGACATCATAAATTGTAGCCATCTTACGGACCTGTCCCGACAAGATTTCAATAATGTTACATAGGATAACACAGCAGACATCGGTGTCATACCCCCTTTTTTACAGAAACTTGATGATAATCAACCGTTTTCATTGCATTTCGCATACATTTCTTAAACAAAACCGACCCTCCCACCTCCCAAAAGTTGTCCAAATTTGTTAAACTACAAACAACTACAAAAAGCAGAAAATAGATACCCTGCTTGTTTACCGTTACATACTAAGGAAACGAAATGTCCGCATACTCAGACGCATGGCAGGCCTTGGAAACCCATCATGCCGGTACTCAACACGTTACCCTGCGCGAACGCTTCGCCGCAGATGCCGAACGTTTCAACAATATGCACGAAATTCTGCACGGTTTGTTATTTGATTACAGTAAAAACCGCCTAGATGAAAACACCCTTGACTTATTGTGCCAACTCGCCGAAGCAGCCGATTTGCCACAATATATGCAGGCCATGAACAGCGGTGAAAAAATCAACACCAGCGAACACCGCGCCGTCCTCCACACCGCCCTGCGCCTGCCTGCCAATGCCAAACCTGTTTACGTTGACGGCGAAAACATCGTGCCAAATGTTCATCACGAACTCAACCGCGCATTCGAGTTCGCACGCCAACTTTTAGACGGCACGCACGCAGGCATTACCGGTAAAGCGATTACCGACTTGGTTCACATCGGTATCGGCGGCTCCGATTTAGGGCCGCGCATGGCCACACAGGCGCTGCAGCCTTATTGGCAAAACATACGCGTCCACTTTGTCAGCAACTCCGATGATGCCGACCTGGCCCAAACCCTTCTCGGCCTCAACCCCGAAACCACCGTATTCAGCATTGCCAGCAAATCGTTCCGCACACCGGAAACCCTGCTCAATGCCTACGCTGCGCGTACTTGGTATCGAGATGCAGGTTTGCCTGATTCCGGCATCTACCGCCACTTCTGCGCCATTTCCGCCGATGTGGCCGCAGCCCAAAACTTCGGCATCTCCCCCGACAAAGTCTTCGCCATGTCCGACTGGGTTGGCGGCCGCTATTCCGTCTGGTCGCCCATCGGCCTGCCGCTGATGGTTGCCGTTGGCGAAAAAGCGTTCCGCAAAATGCTTGCCGGTGCACACGCGATGGATACCCACTTCTTCGAAACGCCATTCCGCCGCAACATTCCCGTCCTGATGGCGCTCATCAATGTTTGGTACAACAACTTCCAACATTCAGACGGACAAACCGTTGTCCCATACAGCCACAACATGCGCCTCTTTACCCCGTGGCTCAACCAGCTCGATATGGAAAGCCTCGGCAAACAGCGTACTTCAGACGGCCAACCCGTTTCCTGCACCACCGGCGGCATCGTCTTCGGCGATGAAGGCGTCAACTGCCAACATGCCTACTTCCAGCTTCTACACCAAGGCACGCGTCTGATTCCCGTCGACTTCATCGTCCCCATGACCACAGTCTACGGCAACCACCGCCAACACCGCTTTACCGTTGCCAATGCCTTCGCCCAAGCCGAAGCGCTGATGAAAGGTAAGACCTTAAACGAAGTACAAATCGAATTGGCCGCCCTGCCCCAAGACGAACGCAACCGCCTTGCACCGCAAAAAGAATTCCCCGGCAACCGTCCGAGCAACAGCCTGCTCATCGACAGCCTGACGCCTTTCAACCTCGGCATGCTGATGGCTGCTTACGAACATCGTACTTTCGTTCAAGGCGTGATTTGGCGTATCAACCCCTTCGACCAATGGGGCGTGGAATACGGTAAAGAGCTGGCCAAAACCATCGAACCCGAACTCGAACGCGGCACGCCTGCACACGACAGCTCCACCAACGGTCTGATCGCCTTCTACCGCAGTTGCAACGCAAGATCGAAGGCCGTCTGAAAATAAAATGCCCGTAAGACAAGCATATCTGCCTGTCTTACGGGCATTTCAAAACCTAATCGGCGGTAAGAATGAACCGTTAAAGCACCGCACTTTTAGACAAAAGTAGCTAGATTTTGATATAAAAAAAGGCTAAATCGATAATGACTTAGCCTTTTTCATCAGACTTGATTAGTTGTTTGTTGTTAATGCGCCTAAATCTTTATCAACTAAGAACAAACCTTTACCATCTTCACCAAGAAGATTTAATTTATCCAAAATTCCACTGAATAATTTTTCTTCTTCATGTTGTTCAGCCACATACCATTGTAAGAAGTTAAAGGCAGAGTAGTCTTTCTCTTCAAAAGTTCTACCAACTAATTCATTGATTTTAGAGGTAATTAACTTTTCATGTTCATAAGTTAATTCAAGTACTTGTTTCAATGATGAAAATTGATGAGGTGGTTCATCAATTTGTGTGATGATAGCCAATGCGCCGGTCTCATTTAAATAAGTGAAGAGTTTACGCATATGCTGCATTTCCTCAGCCGCATGCTCTGATAAAAATTTTGCAGCTCCTTCGAAACCTTGTTGTTCGCACCAGGCGCTCATTTGTAAATATAAGTTAGAAGAATAAAACTCTAAATTCATTTGATCATTTAATAGTTTAATCACGCTATTTGATAACATTTTATTTCTCCTATTCTTATAAAGTTTTTAATTCACGATCAATGTAGTAGAGCGCTGTACCACTTTCACCAAGAAGTTTGAATTTATCAACAATACTGTTAAATAATTTTTCTTCTTCATGCTGTTCAGCTACATACCATTGTAAGAAGTTAAAAGTAGAGTAATCCTTTTCTGCAAAAGTACTCTCAACTAACTCATTAATTTTAGATGTCACTAGTTTTTCGTGTTCAAGTGTTGTTTCAAAAACTTCTTTTAATGAAGCGTAATCGTGTTTAGGGGCGTCAATTTTACCTAACAAAGGCATTCCACTGGTTTCGCTCACATAAGTAAACAACTTTTGCATATGTTCCAATTCTTCATCGGCATGACGAAGTAAAAATGCTGCAGCGCCTTCATAACCATGTTTATGGCACCATGCACTCATTTGCAAATAGACATTTGATGAATACAACTCGAGATTAATTTGTTCGTTTAATTTTGCTGTAATTGACTTACTTAGCATAACTAACTCCTTTTCTCAATGCGGTTAATAGATGTATCACAATAAAAAATTTGTATTTGCGGATGAATTTTACTCATTTTATTGAGAATAGTCAATTTTATTTTATCAATTTTTATGTAACCCATTAATTTAAAAGGATTTTAAAAATAAATCATTCTCATTTGGTTCAATTTAATGAAATGAGTTATCAATATCTCCTTTGCCTAAATTCTCTAGAGAAATGATGAGGTGTTGGAAGGAGAATCGTAGATTTCCAAAGTTTTTTGCTCTCACTTATCAACTCCAAAATACTGGATAAATAGAAAACATGAAAATTCAATGTTTTTTATAGAATTACGCATCAAAGCGATATAGTTTCAAAGTAGGTTATCCTTAATATTTGAATGTGACAATTACCATTTATTATTTAACATAATATACATATTGTTGAAAAATCTACTGGTTAACTTCAATCAGGGAAAGCATGAAGAAGTTAGGAAGTTGGTTGGAAAGTTGATTAGGGTAGATTTTATTCAAATGAAAGACTAGGCTATGAAATCAAAATTTGTGTATAAGTTACTGGTAATTTCAAAGTACCTGTATATTTTAATTTGTATATCAATACCAATCGTTTTTATTTATGAAAGCTACCAAGGAGATAATGTTGATTTTATGATTTATATTCATGCTTTTATTATTTTTTCCATATTGGGTGTATTGACTCAATATTCTACATCTAATTTTTTTGAAAAGGAAAAATAACATGATTGAACTATCCATTGAGGATCTGGAACTAATTTATGGAGGAGGCTTAGGAGAGAGAATCCTTCAAGGAGGAGCAAATGGTGCATAAATAGGGGGATCAATTGGTGCAGGTATTGGTCTGGGTGTCGGTATAGCTTTTGGCAGTATTCCTGCCGGACCAGCTATTATGGTCGGTGGCACAATTGGTGCTGCTGTTGGTGCTGCAACTGGTATGGGTGTTGCAGCATATGAGTATTACCAAGAAACTCAGCCTAAAGGGACAGTAACGATCGGTCCGATTTCTGCTTTTGCTGTGGACAAATCAGGAAACGGCTACACTGACGGCACAAATTACCACTGATATTTCTCATCGTTCAAACGATCTCTAGGGGTCGTCTGAAACTTTCTTAACTTCAATTTTATGAATACACCCAAGCAACCCTTCTTCCGTCCTGAAGTCTCCGTTGCCCGCCAAACCAGTTGTTCCAACAAAAGGCCGTCTGAAACTTAATTTGTCAAAGTTTCAGACGGCCTTTTATTATTCAATAAAGATAGCAGAAGTTGATTCGCCATATCCCCCATCTTTGCTACAATATCCCTTTTCTTTTTTATTGATTCCACTATGACAACCGCACCCCAACCCAGCACTTGGCGCAAGATTTTTTCGCGCAAAATGCTGATCTGCATTTTCACAGGCTTCACTTCGGGGTTGCCGCTTTATTTTCTATACAGCCTGATTCCAGCATGGCTGCGTAGCGAACACATTGATTTGAAAACCATTGGACTATTTGCATTGATTGGTTTCCCCTACACTTGGAAATTCATCTGGTCCCCTCTTTTGGACACCGTACGCCTGCCATTTTTAGGTTTACGGCGCAGTTGGATGCTGATTACCCAAATAGCACTCCTATTGCTTTTGGCTTCCTATGCATTTGTCCGACCGCAAGAACATTTATCCATCATCTTAGGCTTAGCTTGTGCTACAGCATTCTTCTCCGCCAGCCAAGATATTGTGATTGATGCATTCCGACGCGAAGTACTGTCAGATGAAGAATTGGTATTAGGCAACTCGCTGTATGTGAATGCCTACCGTATTTCTTCATTAATTCCGGCCTCATTAAGTCTGATTTTGGCCGACAGATTGCCTTGGTCAACCGTCTTCATCATTACTTCCCTGTTTATGATCCCAGGTTTACTTGCGACCTTGTTCATAGCACGCGAGCCAGATCACTCAACTCTTGAAACCAAAGGCTTAAAAGAAACCGTTATCGAACCATTTCACGATTTCTTTACCCGCCAGAGTGTGAAGCAGGCTTTGACTATTTTGGCGTTCATCTTGCTGTATAAACTGGGCGACAGCATGGCAACTGCTTTGGCTCAACCGTTTTATCTCGATATGGGCTTCTCTAAAACCGATATTGGTCTGATTGGAAAAAACGCAGGTTTATGGCCGGCTGTAATTTTTGGCGTTATCGGTGGCATTTGGATCACCAAACTTGGGGTTAATCGTGCTCTGTGGTTATTCGGTTTGGTACAGTGGATCACCATTTTAGGCTTTGCATGGCTGGCAAGCTTCGGACATTTTGACCAAGTCGGTGCATCGGAACGAATCTTTTTAGCAGTTGTAATTGCGGCTGAAGCAATCGGCGTCGGCTTAGGCACAGCAGCGTTTGTCTCGTATATGGCGCAACAAGCCAATACGGCATTTACGGCCACACAATTAGCCCTTTTTACAAGCCTATCTGCCGTACCGCGTACATTCATGAATGCAACGGCAGGCTATCTGATTGAAGCGATGGGTTACTTCAATTTCTACTGGCTGTGTTTTGCCCTGGGCATACCCGGCATGTTGCTGCTGTTTAAAGTGGCACCATGGAATGGTCAAAAAGTGAGTAACTAGATTGCCAGTCTACAACTTCTAGCAAAACAAAAGGCCGTCTGAATATTCAGACGGCCTTTATCATACAAAAACTTTATTCTGCTTCAGGTTTGACAGTGCTGCGGACATCGCCGCTTTTTTCTTTATGTTTCAAAACAGCGCGGTCAAGTTTGTCCATCAAAACATCAATCGCGGCGTACATATCCTGTTCAATCGCTTCAACGTGCAAATCTTTGCCTGCCAGATGGACATCGGCTTCAGCTTTTTGGCTGACTTTTTCCACCGAGAGCGTGATGGTCACGGAAATGATGTTGTCGGCGTGGCGGCTGATTCGTGCCAACTTGTCGGAAACGTAGTTTTTGATGGCTTCGGTAACATCAAAATTCAGACCGGTGATTTTCAGATTCATGATACAGCTCCTTCGGTTGGTTAGTCCGTCAAAACGGATCGGAATATATCTACTCGGTAAATTTTCGTTTGTGTGCCGGCGGGATGTCTAATGATTCTCTATATTTAGCCACTGTACGTCTGGCGATTTCAATGCCGCGTTGTTTTAATAATTTGACGAGGGCCTCGTCCGAATAAGGTTTGCTGCTGTCTTCACTTTCAATCAGCTGACTCAAGACAGCTTTGATTGCGCCTTGGCTGAACCCTTCGCCCTCATTGTCGGCATTGACTGCCTGTGTGAAGAAATAGCGTAACGCAAACAGGCCGCGCGGGCAAGACAAATATTTCTGATTGGCGGCGCGCGAAATGGTGCTTTCCGCCAAACCCAATTCGGCGGCGGCATCTTTCATCAGCATGGGTGACAGGCCGATTTCGCCGAAGATGAAAAAATCTTCCTGATTTTTGACGATATACTCGGCAAGGCGGAGGACTGTGCTTTTGCGCAGTTCCAAAGAATCAATGCGCTGTTTGGCTTCGCTGATTTTTTCCTTCCACTCCGGCGCGCCCTCTTCCGCCGATTTCATCAGGTCGCAATATTCCTGATTGAGCTGTAGCTTCGGCCAGGCCGCTTCGTTGCTGATGACTTCCCAGCCGTCCTTGCCCTCTCTCACCCAAACGTCAGGCTGAATATAAGGCGTGGGGGTGGCAGAAGCGAAGCCGTAAGCCGGATAAGGATTCAACCCGGCAATCATATCGAGCGCGGCTTCTATGGTTTCACTGTCGGTCTGGGGATAGAGTTTGCGGAAACGCAGAACGTTTTGTTTACGGTTTTTGCCCAAATCTTGAAGCGAACTTTGCACCAAATGCGCGGCCATTTGTCTGGCCGGAGAAGCCGGCAAACGCATCAGCTGCAGCATGAGCGACTCGGTCAAATCAGCCGCCGCCACGCCGGGCGGATCAAAGGTTTGCAATATATCCAGCGCATTTTGCAGGGCTTCTTCGTCCAGCATCCATTCCAACGGCGTGTGGTCGATGATTTCTTCGAGGCTGTCGGTGAGGTAGCCTTGTTCGTCCAAAAAATCAATCAAGACATGAACATAGGCCGCCTCCACTTGCGAGAGCGGATGCTCGCACACTTGGGCATGCAGATAGTGTTTGAAATCCTCTTCTTCGGCGATGTTGCTCCAAATATCTTCGGCATCGTCGCCGCCCAACTGCTGACCGGCACGCGGCATGGTGACGGCACGGTTGAGCCCGCTGTCGGCAAACTCATCGGTTTCCGGACGCTCAAGCAGAGGATTGTCTGACAACCAGTCTTCCACTTCGCGCTCAAGCTCAAGACCCGACATCTGCAAGATGCGCAAAGACTGCTGCAGCCGCTGGTTGAGCTGCTGGGTCTGTTTGAGTTTAAGGACGAGTGAAGACATAATGTTTGATAGTAAATGTGCTTTATGGATTTCAGACGGCCTGTATCTGACGGGCCGTCTGAAAGTATCGGATATATTGTTTATATATTGGATGATTATTTCAATATATTATTCTTTTATCAACCGATAAATGAATTATTCGACAGTAGAGATATTTTCTAATTTAAAATAAACGCAATACGTCGAGTAAAAAACATGGCAACAGGCTTCCCGCGATAGGTAGCGGGTTGAAATTTTGTCTGCAAAACCGCTTTTCGTCCTGCAGCATCTAAACGCGAGTATCCACTGCTCTTTTTTACCCATACAAATACTTTGCCATCTATATTGATAAAGACATTTAATACCACAGTCCCTTCCTCGCCATTCTCTGTAGAAAGCTGTGGATAAGGTGGGGGAGCAACTTGGACAGGTTTCGTCTTTATCTCTTCTTTGAATCCATTTGGCACAGTATAAAAGAATCTGAATTTTTTAAGGCTTTCCAGTGTCTTACAATCCGTTTGTTGGGTTTTCTGATTATAAGTACACTCTTTATAAGGCTCGACTTGTTTTGGCAAACCTACTTCTTGAGCAAGTTTCAACAATTCCAGCGCATCCACTTCCCAATGGAGGCTTTTTCCCAGCTTACCTTCTTTATCCACGATAGCTGTCGCCGTTACGATACCGGTTATCGGCTTGCCATTTTTATCTATCACGCCTTGGCGCACACCCATATCCTGCCATGACTGTTCGGGCATGGCATGCACAGCAGTAGCTGCCAAAACGGCAAAGGAAGACAAAAAAATTCGTTTCAACACAGATACACCTTTTCAGACGGCCTAAACTCAATATTTGAAATTTTCGCCCAAATAAACCGAACGGACTTGTTCATTGTTGACCAAATCATCCGGCTTGCCTGAAGCCAATACCGTACCGTCGCTGATGATGTAGGCACGGTCGCAGATGCTGAGGGTTTCGCGCACGTTGTGGTCGGTAATCAATACGCCGATACCGCGTGATTTGAGGAACTCGATGATTTTCTGAATATCGATGACGGCAATCGGGTCAACGCCGGCAAAAGGTTCGTCCAACAAAATGAAACGCGGCTGCATGGCCAACACGCGCGCGATTTCGACACGGCGGCGTTCGCCACCGGACAAGGACGGTGCAGGGTTGTTGCGCAGGCGCTCGATGTTCAAATCGGCCAACAGTTTTTCAAGTTCGGCATCGATGTGGCTTTTGTCCTTCATGCTGATTTCCAAAATGGCACGGATATTTTGTTCCACGGTCATTTTGCGGAAAATCGAGGCTTCCTGCGGCAGATAGCCGACGCCGAGGCGGGCGCGTTCGTGAATGGGCAGGTGGCGCAATTCTTGGCCGTCCAACATCACGCTGCCTGCATCGGCGGCAATCAGGCCGACAATCATGTAAAAGCTGGTGGTCTTACCCGCGCCGTTGGGGCCGAGCAGGCCGATGACTTCGCCGCTTTCGATTTCAAGGGAGAAGCTTTTGACGACTTGGCGTTTTTTGAAACTTTTTTGCAGGTTTTGAACCACAAGACGGCTGTTGTTTGCGCTCATATTCTGTTGACTTTCGATATTGACCTCAGGCCGTCTGAACCTTTTTCAGACGGCCTTTTTGTGTGTTTTCTTATTTGTTTTTCTGCGTGCTGGACGGCTGGATGACAACGCTGACACGGCCGGATTTCGCAGCGGATTTCACACCGGATTTGGCGCTGCCGTTAATGGTGTAAACCTCGGTTTTAGTGTTGTACGTAATGACCGCACCTTCGGCTACATCGCCGCCGCGCTGTACTTTGGCATTGCCGGTCAGGGTAACCAGACTGGCTGCGGAAGAATACGTCACGGTATTGGCTTGGCCGTTGACCACGCCTTTGCCGCCGTCCAACTCTTGGCTGAATTTGACGGGCGAGCCGGTAGCTTTCATCAACTGCTCGCTTTTGTCGTTGCGCGAAACGGTCACGCTGCCGGCACGGATATTGAGCGTGCCTTGTTTGATGATGACGTTGCCGGAAAAGGTGGTGCTTTGGTTGTTTTGGTCAAGCGAGCCTTGGTCGGCTTCGATTTGAATCGGCTGCTTGCTGTCACTTTGCAGGGCAAAGGCCGGGCTGGCGGCAAAAACGGCAACAAGGACTAAGGTTTTACAAATTTTTTGTATCATAAATTGTGGCTTTCACTTTGGAAGGGAAATTCAGCAAACCGGTTTTGTGATCATAAGTCATGCCGTTTGCCTGACCGCTGGACTGTCCGTATTGGAAAGTAACGGGGCTGTCGGTATGGGCGTATTGCGCCTCGGTATCGACATTCAAGCGTTCGGTTTTGACGATGCCGGCCAAACGCTTGGCATCTGCCGCTTTGTTTAAGACAACATTTTGTTCAAAAACGACTTTTTTGTTTTGAATATTGTACGCTGCCTTGTCGCTGCCGACTTCGTACAACAGGCTACCGTCTCGGTAAAACGAAAGATGCGGTTTGTCCAAATGCACGTCCGCACTATTCGGATATTGAACGGCATCGACCGCGCTCAGGTTTTCTTTCAGACGGCCTTCTTGGTCAAAACGTTTGCCGTTGATGCCTTTCATCGAATATTGCGGCTCATTCGGATTGAGGACAACTTCTTCGACTTGTACTTCGCTGATGCGGCCGAGCCACGCCGCCAATGCGCCGAGTGAAACGGCCAACACCAGCGGAAAAGCGATTCCGTAACGCCATCTGATTTTCATCGTACATACTCTTTCAAAGCAGGTTCAAGCGTACCTTGCGCCTGCATAATCAAATCGCACACTTCACGCACCGCGCCTGCGCCGCCGGAACGTCTGGTTACATAATGGGCGTATTGCAAAGTAAACCAATGCGCTTCAGGGACGGCGACCGCCAATCCGCAACACACCATCACGGGCAAATCGACAACATCGTCGCCGACAAAGGCACACTCATGCTCCTCCACACCGGCCTGTTCGCGTAATTGGGCGTAGGCGGCACGTTTGTCGTGAATGCCTTTGAAGTAATAGTTGATACCGAGCTGCTTCACACGGATACCGACGGAAGGCGCATCGCGGCCGGTAATAATCGCCGTTTGTACGCCGCTGTTCTGAAGCATTTTCAAACCGTGTCCGTCCAAAGTGTGGAACGATTTGATTTCTTCGCCGTTGTCACGGATAAAAATGCGGCCGTCGGTCAAAACGCCGTCTACATCCAGTATCAGCAGTTTGATACCTAAAGCGCGTTGTTGCAGGTCGGAAGAGAGGTTTTGCATAAGTTTTCCTTATTTCAGACGGCCTATTCTAGCATAAGGCCGTCTGAAAACGTTTTTGCCGTCGTTTCAGACAATTCGTGCCATCAATAAATCATGCATGTTCAGCGCGCCAATCAGTACGCCGTTTTCTTCGATCACCAGCAAACCGTTCACATGGCCGCTCTGCATGGCTTTCAAGGCTTCAGTGGCAAGACGATCGGCGGAGATGGTTTTCGGAGAAGCATGCATAATGTCGTCCACTTTCAAACCGGCAAAGCTGTCGCGTTCTTGAAACAGACGGCGCAAGTCGCCATCGGTAAATACGCCTTTCAGACGGCCTTCGGCATCGGTTACCGCCAACATACCCAAGCCTTTTTCACTCATGCGGACAATGGCTTCTTTCAACGGCGTACCCAACAAAACGGCAGGCAGGGCTTCGTCTTTGTGCATAATATCCGCCACGCGCAGCAGCAGGCGTTTGCCCAAACTGCCGGCCGGATGACTTAAAGCAAAATCATCAGGCGTAAACGCACGCGCCTGCAGCAATACCACTGCCAGCGCATCGCCCAAGGCCATCACGGCGGTCGTACTGGAAGTCGGTGCAAGGCCGAGCGGACAGGCTTCTTTGGAAACCGCCGCGGTAATATGGATATCGGCATGACGCGCCATAGTGGAAGTCGGATGGGCGGTAATGCAGATCAGCGTGATGTTTTTGCGTTTCAATGCCGGAATAATCGCTGCAATTTCATCGCTTTCACCGGAATTGGAAATGGCAACCACGACATCGTGGTCCACAATCATGCCCAAATCGCCGTGTGCCGCTTCGGCAGGATGGACGAAAAACGCAGGCGTGCCTGTCGAAGCCATGGTTGCCGCCATTTTGCGGCCGATGTGTCCGGACTTACCCATGCCGGTAATGACGACCCTGCCCTTGCAGTGCAACAACGCTTCTGCCGCACGGACAAAATCATGATCCAAAGCCGCCGCAATTTCACGCAAACCTTCGGCTTCCGTATCCAATACATCGCGCGCCCAGTCGAGATAAAGTGTGTTTTCCGCCATCAAAGCCACCTTTCGTGCTTGAATTTAGGTTTGTTTTGCCCAAATTAATCAGCCGTAAACTGTTCAAATTCATCGAATCGGCGTAGCATTACCGCCTACTTCACAAACAAACCTATTATGTAAAAGGAATCAGAGATGACTATTTTATCGGACGTTAAAGCATTAGGACAACAAATCTGGTTGGACAATCTCTCCCGTTCGCTGGTACAAAGCGGCGAATTGGCAGAAATGCTGAAGCAAGGTGTGTGTGGCGTAACTTCCAATCCTGCCATTTTCCAAAAAGCCTTTGCAGGCGATGCCCTGTACGCCGATGAAGTAGCCGCACTCAAACAGCAGGACCTGACCCCGAAACAACGCTACGAAACCATGGCAGTTGCCGATGTGCAAGCCGCCTGCGACGTATGCCTTGCCGAACACGAATCCACCGGCGGCAAAACCGGCTTCGTCAGCCTCGAGGTTTCGCCTGAATTATCCAAAGACGCACAAGGAACGGTTGAAGAAGCGCGCCGCCTGCACGCCGCCATCGGTCGTAAAAATGCCATGATTAAAGTACCGGCAACCGACGAAGGCATCGAAGCACTCGAAACCCTTGTTTCAGACGGCATCAGCGTCAACTTGACCCTGCTTTTCTCCCGCGCCCAAACCCTTAAAGCCTATGCGGCCTACACGCGCGGCATTGCCAAACGTTTGGAAGCAGGACACGACGTTTCCCATATCCAAGTTGTCGCCAGCTTCTTTATTTCCCGTGTCGATGCCGCATTGGACGCCACCCTGCCCGACCACCTCAAAGGCAAAGTCGCCATTGCGCTGGCCAAAGCCGCCTATCAAGATTGGGCGCAATACTTCGGCAGCAGCGAATTTGCCGCACTTGCCGAAAAAGGTGCCAACCGCGTCCAACTTTTATGGGCATCTACCGGCGTGAAAAACCCTGCCTATCCTGACACTTTGTACGTTGACAGCCTGATTGGCGCCCATACCGTCAATACCGTTCCCGATGCGACACTCAAAGCCTTTATCGACCACGGCACCGCCAAAGCCACTTTGACCGAAGGTGTGGACGAAGCCCAAGCGCAGCTTGCCGAAACCGCGAAACTCGGCATTAATGTCGAAACTTTGGCAACTCGTTTGCAGGAAGACGGTTTGAAACAATTTGAAGACGCTTTCGCCAAACTGCTTGCTCCCTTGGCTTAAGCGGATTGAACGGATGGTCGAGAAACTTAAATCATTTTGAAAAGTCTCAGGCCGTCTGAAACCCAAATTCGGGCGTGTACGGCACGCCCTTTTCTATCACGATTTGAATACCGTGCAGGCATACTGCCCCTGCCCTACAAAACCACCCTGCCATGTATATAGGACGTTTCGCCCCCAGCCCTACCGGCCTGCTTCATATCGGCTCCCTACTGACCGCCGTCGCCTCCTATGCCGACGCACGCGCTCATCAGGGTAAATGGCTGGTCCGCATTGAAGACCTCGACCCCCCGCGCGAAATGCCCGGCGCCGCTGCCGACATTTTGCGCACGCTTGAAGCCTTCGGCTTTGAGTGGGATGGCGAAGTCGCCTATCAAAGCCGCCGTTACGACCTATATCAAGACACCCTCGACCGCCTCAAAGCAGCCGGGCTGGTGTATCCCTGCTATTGCAGCCGCAAAGACTGGCAGGCGGCGGCAACACATGGCGCAGACGGATTTGTATATAACGGCCGTTGCCGCAATCCTCAGCAAAGACCCGACACGCAAAACAAAACGCCGGCATGGCGCCTTCAAGTGCCCGATCGCGTGATCGGTTTTTCAGACGGCATTGTCGGACATTACGCACAAAATCTGGTACACGACATCGGCGATTTTGTCCTGCTTCGTGCCGACGGCTATTGGGCATATCAGCTTGCTGTGGTTGCCGATGATGCCGACCAAGGAATAACGCATATTGTCCGCGGTCAGGACTTGCTCGTTTCCACGCCGCGCCAAATCTATCTGCAACAATGCCTCGGCGTTCCCACACCGGCCTACGCCCACCTTCCCCTACTGACCAACAGCCAAGGGCAAAAATGGTCAAAACAAACCCTTGCCCCGGCTTTGGATTTGAATCAAAAAGAACAACTCCTACGCCAAGTTCTAACCTACCTCAACCTATCCGATGCCCCCGCCATAAACCGCCCTCAAGAATTGCTCGATTGGGCGGTAGTGCACTGGCAAATGGACAAAATCCCAAAATCGTCCATTATCACGGACTGAATTAGCATGATTACAACAAAATTACTCTGGGTATTACAATATTTCATAAAATTATGTAAGTAATCTTCCGACTCATCCCAAACCATGCCCAAGAAGCGAAAAATCATGTATATTTTAAAAATTTCCTAAAATTGTCACAAACTGATAATTTCAAGGTTGTAACAACATACGGCTGACGCGTTATTGAGGATGACAAAGCGCGGCAGATCTCCCACGATACAACAAAAAGAATACCGCTATGCCAAGTGCCATTATTGTAGAAGACGAAGTATTAGCAGCAGAACGCTTACGTGTATTATTGGAAGAGTGCAATGTCGTACTGCTCAACGTCTTTCACCATGCCATGCCAGCATTGGAGTGGCTGAGCGTCCACGAAGTCGACATCGTCTTTGCCGACATCGGCATGCCGGAAATCGACGGTCTCGAGTTTGTCGAACGCATTAAGCGTACCGCCAAACGCCAGCCGGAAATTGTATTCACCACAGCCTACGAAGAACACGCCCTGCGCGCATTTGAGCTGGCTGCAGCAGACTATCTGCTCAAACCGATCAAAATGACCCGCCTGCAAACCGCACTTGACCGCATCATCGAGAAAAACCGCGAAAAAGCAGACAGTTTCACCCATTTCAAAGTGTACAACCGCGAACGCATGGTTGAAATCCCATGGCAACAGGCACGTTACCTGATGGCGGAACACAAAACCGTCTATCTGTTTACCGGTGACGGCCAAAGCTACGAATTACCGAAGACCTTGGTTTACTGGGAAGAATTGCTGGGCGACAAAGTCATCCGCATCCACCGCAATGCCCTCGTCTTCCGCCATACCCTCGACAGCCTGATTCGACTGGACGATGACGAAAACGACGAATCCGCATCCACATGGGGCGCAAAAATTCTTGATATTCCGACCCCATTGCCTGTCAGCCGCCGACAACTGTCCACCCTGCGGAAAATTATTAAAAACAGCATCTAACAATGCGCTCCTTGATTAGCTCTTTTTAAATCAAAGGCCGTCTGAAAAGATATTTTCAGACGGCCTTTTAACTTCTCAGCCAAATAGTAGAAAATTAAAAAAGAATAGCCCAAGTCTGTCGTTTAGCTCTATCCAAGCTTTCAATTTGATCAAACCTTGTTATATCCACAAACAAAGTTTTCCATTTTTTAATCCAGCATCTCTCAATTACTACCACTCAACAGAAAAGGCCGTCTGAAAAAATTCAGACGGCCTCGATGCTTAAGCCTTACCAATTAAAAGAACAATTCACGCCAGCTGATGCGTTTGAGTCCGCATGTACGGCCTTCTACTTTCAGGCTGACCAGTTGGTTAGACAAGAGACTGCGATCACCTTTGGTTGCGAAACATTTATTGTTTGGCACGCTCGGCGTTGCGTTCAACTCCTTATCCGTACCCGTGCCGCCGCTATCGCCATCGGCAGTTACCGGAGAATCGTCGGCTTTGCTGGAATTCATATAAGTAAAGTTGATAACACCATCAAAAGTCATACCGTTGGCGTAATAAATCTGGCCATTATTTTCACGTTTGATAAAAAATGTACGATCCTTTCTGGAGATACGCGCATCACGCAAGCCCAAACGTCCGCCGTTTTCGGCATTTACGCCCAGAATAATCGTTTTCGCTGTCGTTTGTGTGGACGTGCTGTCCGGCAAACAAACATCGGTACTGGAAGAATCAGTATGAATTGTTTTGCTTTCATACTTACGAATGGTCAGAACAGCTGTACGCAAAATCATCGTCGGTTTGACAGTCACACGTTCATTCGGACCTAAAGTCAGACTCCAGCCTTTTTTACCTTCACCAACCTTATTGTCGCTGACGTAAATGTGCTCGCCGTAACTTTCTCTGGTTTGCTGTTCCAACTCACTACTTTTCGCCAAAACCGCATCAGTAGATACATCGTCGTAAATACCATAAACGGCATTGATTTGTCCGTTGGTACCTTCTAGTTCATTCTGATAAATCTCGCTACCCGTACCAAAAATAACAACATACTTGTCTTTACCGCGACGTGATACCGCAGGCGCAGACGTAATCGGTTGATTACCCGAGCCTTGGAAAATCATTTGCGCAGACCATTTGGACGGAGTTTCACCACTCAAGTCAAAGCGGAACATATTACCGTAACGGTCGCCTGCATAGGCAATATCGACAATACCGTCAAAATCGGTGTCTACCAAAGTGGGGGTAGAGAGACCGCCTTTGCCATTCGGCGCAGAAATTTTGGCCAAGAGCTTGCCAGCTTCAGAAGAAACATTAGTGCCAGTATTTTTCGTCCCTGCCTCTTTCCCTGTCATATCATAGACATACAAAGCTGTTTCATTGTCGGCACTATTCACATCTTCAGTGCGATAGCCGCTAGCCAAGAAGCCCGCATAACGCACATTAGATTCCAAATTAACCGGAGTAGTATCGCGCTTGATGGAAACACGGCCGATTTGCGTCGAACCAATGGTATAACCCAGCTTATTGCCAGAGCCTTTTTCTGTTTCAAACAAAGGTACGGTCTTATCCCAACCACTATGATCACTGTTAGCCACTGCACCAATATTCAACGCATACGCACCGCGTCCACCCTGACCCATCGCACCAAACATAAAGGTTTGCTTATCAGGCGTTTGACGGAGAACAAAGCCACCATTGACCATATAGCGGTGTGGTGTGCCGGAGCCGTAACCATCGCGAGCAATATCCTTCAGAACTTTACCTAAAGTTGTTGCTTGACCGTTCTCGTCCTCGCGCTCCATACCTGCCGGAATATAGCTGAGTTTCAAGTCATAAGGATTGCTAGGCGTACCATTACGGAAAATATGTACCATGCCGTCATTGGCAGCAGCGACCAAAAACTCTTGACGGTTATCGCGCTTATCGCCAATCGAAGCAACCGAACCGTCTAAAATATCGCCCAAATTGCGCTCATCTTTACTTGCGTCAGCTGGATCAGTTGGACGGATGCGATAAGACTGGTTATAACCTTTTGCCTCTGCATCCGCTTTGATGGTTTCATCACTACCTACTCGGCCAGTCCATTTCAGCAATGCATTTTTCCATTCCAACTTATCTTTCGCACTGCCGTCTGAAATACCAAAATCAGCATTTGAAGCCTCATTATCTGCAACTCTATCGATAAAATAGGTCTTACTGCCATCATTAACCAAAGTGAGGCGGTTATTAAATGATGGCTGAACAAACTCAGTCGTATTGATAGGTGTACCATCACGGTTCAATTTATAAAACCGCAATTGACTACTCCAAGAGCCGGTATTCAAATGAACCGTTGCCGCCATATTGGGAATACCTGTACTGGTCGTTGCAGGCGCAGTTGAAGATGTTCCCTCAAATTTTGTTATTTTACTGTCATTTTCAATATTATCGACGATGGTCTTGAAAGCATCGAGCAACTTTTCAGGTTTTGAGGCATTGAAATACCAGTCTGGGCGACTGGCACCCTTTTCCAGATACTCTCTCCCGACTTTAGAGATTCCCTCACCAAAGCCCACGGTAAAAGTCTGAACCAATTGCTTACTATAATCTAAACCTTTAGGGTCGTTTGGATCACCATCCCAGCTCTTACCTGCATCATCTTTGCCATCTTTTTCTGTTTTGATGTCTTTTTCTGCCAAAGTCTGACTAAAGAATCGCATACCGCGTTTTTCATCCTTATAGTTCCTATCCCAATAAGGAACAATAATTTCGCCAATGCCTTGGACTTCTTGTTTACCATCCTTTTCACCTAAAAGCACCCAATTCCCTGAATCATCTTTTTTATAGTCAGTATATTGACATTGAAACTTTTTCTCCCCTTCAGGAGTATTCAATCGCGGATCATAATTTGGCAGATCAAAATTTCCTTCAAGGCCGTTTCCTGAAAATTTCTTACCTTGCCCATATTTATCTTCATAAGCTTTTACTTCAGACGGCCCGAAATATTCATAGACCTCATCCGAGCTACGCTGAATAGCACGGTAATAATTTGAATAATAATATTTTCGATCATAATTGAAGTTAGTATTTGCGGATTTACGTGGGTCTTCCCCAGAAGACTGGTTACTACAACTTAAGTTCGCATCACCATCAGATACCACAACAACATAAGATTTTTGACAACGGTATTTAATATTTGGAATGACAAAATTTTTGACAACTTCATAATAACGGCGCGTTGTCGGCGTACCTTGATAAGCCAACATCTCGTCTACTTTTTTACTGACATATTCCCAGTTTCGACCGGCAGAACCATCCGTAAAGCCTTCAGAATCCTTCATATCGCCTTTGGTATCGTCGGGGCTAGGCAATTCTGCATATGCGTAAATAGCATTATTCTCTTTCCTTTTTTTCTCATCCCATTTCCAATACCGAGGATTATTGTGCAAAGTCTGCAAGCCCCAGTTGAACTGATCTTTATATTGCGCTAAAACCTGCTTTAATGCCGATTTTGCAATATTGATTTTTTTTTGCTCATCACGGACATGATAATCACCCTTTGCATCAGCCAACATACTGCCCGAATCATCAATCAAAAACATAATATTGTGTTTGACTTTGGGTTGGCCGCTGACGTCGGTTTTGTTTTGCAGGTAAAAAGGAGTTTGGGCAAATTGCTGCGTATTTGCCTGAACGGAAATACTGATGAGTGCTAAAGCGGAAGCTACGCTTGCATGAATGAGGCGATGGCGGCCTGATGGAGCGTTTTGCATAATGTGTTCTTTTTTCATCGGATAATCTCAGCTAAAAATGACGTTGTTTTTATTTTTTATAAGGTTACGATTCTAGCATAAACAACCTGTTTCATGTTTGATTCGGCTGAATTTCCCTACACCTGCATTTCAAACACAACAAAAATGAAACAATCTGCCTGCTCAGTTTTCAGACGGCCTGACTGAATATTTAGTTCAACCTTATTCATCAAGCATTCCAAAAGCAAGGGACTGTACCATAAAGATAAAACGTTTTTAAATTATCGATTATTTGCTCTATGCTTGAAATTCCTATCATTTTGACTTAAAATACACTGCTTCTACGGCATAGACCGCTATGTCTGAAAAAGCACGTTACACAGCAAAATCAAAGCTGCGGAGCGTGTTTTTTTTTAGCCGAGATTTCCGAAGGCTGTCTTTTTTGTAAACAATTTTTATTTTTCAGACGGCCTGACCCATTTTTTTTCGAACCGATCATCATCAGGCAAACAGGATTCCATCATGACCACTCCGGCTCTTCTCGTTCTCGCTGACGGCAGCGTATTTCACGGCACATCAATCGGTTACGAAGGTTCGACTTCCGGCGAAGTCGTGTTCAACACTTCCATGACCGGCTATCAGGAAATCCTGACCGACCCTTCCTACTGCAAACAAATCGTTACCCTCACCTATCCACACATCGGCAACACCGGCACCAACGCCGAAGATGAAGAAAGCCGCAGCGTTTACGCCGCCGGTTTGATTATCCGCGACCTGCCCCTCTTACACAGCAACTTCCGCGCATCCGAAAGCCTGCACGACTATTTGGTACGCAACAAAACCGTCGCCATCGCCGACATCGATACCCGCCGCCTAACCACCCTGTTGCGTGAAAAAGGTTCACAAGGCGGTGCAATCTTGACCGGTGCAGATGCCACTGTTGAAAAAGCACAAGAACTGATTACCGCATTCGGCAGCATGGTCGGCAAAGACTTGGCAAAAGAAGTTTCCTGCACAGAAACTTACGAATGGACCGAAGGCGAATGGGAATTGGGCAAAGGTTTCGTTACCCCTTCCGAACAGCCTTACCACGTCGTCGCCTACGATTTCGGCGTCAAAACCAACATCCTGCGCATGCTTGCCTCACGCGGCTGCCGCCTGACCGTTGTTCCCGCACAAACCAGCGCGGAAGAAGTATTGGCACTCAATCCTGACGGCGTATTCCTGTCCAACGGCCCCGGCGACCCCGAGCCTTGCGACTACGCCATCAAAGCCGTACAAAAACTGATGGAAAGCGGCAAACCGATTTTCGGCATTTGTTTGGGACATCAGCTGATCAGCCTCGCCATCGGTGCGAAAACTCTGAAAATGCGCTTCAGCCATCACGGTGCCAACCACCCTGTACAAGATTTGGACAGCGGCAAAGTCGTCATCACCAGCCAAAACCACGGTTTCGCCGTCGATGCCGACACCCTACCCGCCAACGCACGCATTACCCACAAATCCTTGTTCGACAACACCTTGCAAGGTATCGAACTGACAGACAAACCTGTGTTCTGCTTCCAAGGCCACCCCGAAGCCAGCCCGGGCCCGCAAGATGTCGGTTATCTGTTTGACAAATTTATTGACAATATCAAAGCAGCAAAACAATAAAGCTGATTTTTTCAGACGGCCACACTCAACTCAACAACAGGCCGTCTGAAAACCAAACTTCAAAAATATGAATTCAGGTACACTCTCTCTCAACATCTACACAGTCTGAAACCCAACCCTCTAATCAGAAAGGAAAAACCATGACAGAAAAGCAAATGCGCATTCTTTCCGTCGTCGCCACCCTAACCGCCGTCGGTATGTACGTTTCCTATATCCCACAAATCCAAAACAACCTTGCCGGCAACCCCGGCTCGCCGTTGCAGCCCCTCGTCGCCGCCATCAACTGCACATTATGGGTTGCCTACGGCTTTTTGAAAGAAAAACGCGACTACCCCGTTATGCTGGCAAACGCCCCAGGCATCATTTTGGGTTTGATTACATTTGTCACTAGTTTTTAAGGAAGTTTTCAGACGACCCTGTGTAAAATTAAAACGCAAAAGGTCGTCTGAAAAAAGAATGCCCGAAATATCAACAGCAGGAATTTTTCAGGCAGCCTTTATCGCAAGGCAGATGGAACAAACGCTGCGAGCGTTTTTTCAGACGACCTTTGAACCCATCGGTAGGGTGTGTGCCGCAAGGCACGCACGCGGTGGGTTGGAGTTGCAGGGAAAATGGAGAACGCGTGCGTACTGCACACACCCTACATGCAGGCTACGGCTTACTATACATTAAACAGGAGCAAATAATGAATCCGATAATGGGCGGTAACATCTATTCTGCGACACTGGATGGCTGGGAAATTTCTTGGGAAAGCCAAAAAGAATATCGACACTGGTGTATTCAGAAAAAATCAAATAATAACAGAACATTGTTGGTCATTATGTTCAACCCAGGGAGCTTGAGTAGCGATGGGAGAAATTTATCTAGAGATACAACTCTTCGTATACTTCGTGAAGTATGTGGCAATGCAGGATTTAATCAGGTAATTCTAAATCTTTTTGATTACGCAAATCCCCAAACCGCACCTTTGTTCTCAAATTGGGAGAAACGTGATTTAAATAGCAACCTGATATTTGAGCATCTTTCTGAATTTAAATACGATAATTATATTATGGCATATGGAAGCTATCAGTCAGATCTATTATATGAGAAGGATATTTTGGAGCGTATCAATTTAATACAAAACATGCTAAAAAAAGATAAAGAGATTGAGTTGCCAAGAAATCAAAATGGAACACCTAAACATCCAACTGTATGGCAGCGACAAAAATTAAAACCCGATATTACTAGAATATTATCTAAGTATAGAGAAAATTAACTGAAATCATAGAGAGTCATAACATGCCTAAACGTACCGACCTAAAATCCATCCTTATCATCGGCGCCGGCCCTATCGTTATCGGTCAGGCCTGCGAATTTGACTATTCGGGCGCACAGGCCTGCAAAGCCTTGCGTGAAGAAGGCTATAAAGTCATTTTGGTAAACTCCAACCCCGCCACGATTATGACCGACCCTGAAATGGCGGATGTTACCTACATCGAGCCGATTATGTGGCAGACGGTAGAAAAAATTATCGCCAAGGAGCGACCTGATGCGATTCTGCCTACCATGGGCGGCCAGACTGCGCTGAACTGTGCGCTGGATTTGGCGCGCAACGGCGTGCTGGCGAAATACAACGTCGAGCTGATTGGCGCGACCGAAGACGCGATTGACAAGGCGGAAGACCGCGGCCGCTTTAAAGAAGCGATGGAAAAAATCGGTTTGTCTTGCCCGAAATCTTTTGTCTGCCACACCATGAACGAAGCTTTGGCAGCGCAAGAACAGGTCGGCTTCCCTACCCTGATTCGTCCTTCTTTCACGATGGGCGGTTCGGGCGGCGGCATTGCCTACAATAAAGACGAGTTTTTGGCGATTTGCGAACGTGGTTTTGATGCGTCGCCTACGCATGAATTGCTGATTGAGCAGTCCGTTCTCGGCTGGAAAGAGTACGAAATGGAAGTTGTACGCGATAAAAACGACAACTGCATCATTATTTGCTCGATTGAAAACTTCGACCCGATGGGCGTGCATACCGGCGACTCCATCACTGTTGCGCCTGCACAAACATTGACCGACAAAGAATACCAAATCATGCGTAATGCTTCGTTGGCAGTGTTGCGCGAAATCGGCGTGGATACCGGCGGCTCAAACGTTCAGTTTGCGGTAAACCCTGAAAACGGCGAGATGATTGTGATTGAGATGAACCCGCGCGTGAGCCGTTCGTCCGCGCTGGCTTCCAAAGCGACGGGCTTCCCGATTGCCAAAGTAGCGGCGAAACTGGCTGTCGGTTTTACGCTGGACGAGTTGCGCAACGACATCACCGGCGGCCGCACGCCCGCGTCGTTCGAGCCTTCCATCGACTATGTCGTGACCAAAATCCCGCGTTTTGCGTTTGAAAAATTCCCCGCCGCAGACGACCGCCTGACCACGCAAATGAAATCGGTGGGCGAAGTGATGGCGATGGGTCGCACCATTCAGGAAAGTTTCCAAAAAGCCCTGCGCGGCTTGGAAACCGGCTTGTGCGGCTTCAATCCGCGCAGCGAAGACAAAGCCGAAATCCGCCGCGAACTGGCCAACCCAGGCCCTGAGCGTATGCTGTTTGTAGCCGATGCGTTCCGCGCAGGCTTCACGCTGGAAGAAATCCACGAAATCTGCGCCATCGACCCTTGGTTCTTGGCGCAAATCGAAGACTTGGTGAAAGAAGAAAAATTGGTTTCAGACGGCCAGTTGCAAGACTTGGATTATGCCGCTTTACGCCGTCTAAAACGCAAAGGCTTCTCTGACAAACGTTTGGCACAATTGTTGAACGTAAGCGAAAAAGAAGTCCGCGAACACCGCTACGCGCTGAACCTGCATCCGGTTTACAAACGCGTCGACACCTGTGCCGCCGAGTTTGCTACCGAAACCGCCTACCTCTACTCCACTTACGAAGAAGAATGCGAATCCCATCCTTCCGACCGTAAAAAAGTGATGATTCTCGGCGGCGGCCCAAACCGTATCGGCCAAGGTATTGAATTTGACTACTGCTGCGTTCATGCCGCACTCGCCCTGCGCGAATCCGGTTTTGAAACCATCATGGTCAACTGCAACCCGGAAACCGTGTCCACCGACTTCGACACCAGCGACCGCCTGTACTTTGAGCCGCTGACCTTGGAAGACGTATTGGAAATCGTCCGCACTGAAAACCCATGGGGCGTGATTGTTCATTACGGCGGCCAAACCCCGCTCAAGCTGGCCAATGCCTTGGTGGCAAACGGCGTGAACATCATCGGCACATCTGCCGACAGCATCGACGCCGCCGAAGACCGCGAACGCTTCCAAAAAGTGTTGAACGACTTAGGTTTGCGCCAACCGCCCAACCGCATCGCCCACAACGAAGAAGAAGCCCTCGTTAAAGCCGAAGAAATCGGTTATCCGTTGGTTGTCCGTCCTTCTTACGTACTCGGCGGCCGCGCCATGCAGATTGTTCACTCTGCCGAAGAGTTGCAAAAATACATGCGCGAAGCCGTACAAGTTTCCGAAGACAGCCCAGTATTGCTCGACTTCTTCTTGAACAACGCCATCGAAGTGGACGTAGACTGCGTTTCAGACGGCCAAGATGTCGTGATCGGCGGCATCATGCAACACGTCGAACAAGCAGGTATCCACTCCGGCGACTCCGGCTGTTCATTGCCTCCATACTCTTTGGACGAAGAAATTCAAGACGAAATCCGCCGTCAAACCAAAGCCATGGCATATGCACTGGGCGTGGTCGGCTTGATGAACGTACAGTTTGCCGTACAAGACGGCGTGGTCTTCGTACTGGAAGTAAACCCACGCGCCAGCCGTACCGTACCGTTCGTATCCAAAGCCACCGGCGTACCGCTCGCCAAAGTCGGCGCACGCGTGATGGCAGGCATTTCGCTGAAAGAGCAAGGCGTAGAAAAAGAAGTCATTCCAGACTTCTACGCCGTTAAAGAAGCCGTGTTCCCATTCATCAAATTCCCGGGTGTGGACACCATTCTCGGCCCTGAAATGCGCTCTACCGGCGAAGTCATGGGCGTAGGCGCAAGCTTCGGCGAAGCATACTTCAAAGCCCAACTCGGCGCAGGCGAACGCTTGAGCACAACAGGCAAAGTGTTCCTCGCCGTACGCGACGAAGACAAACCGCTCATCGTCAAAACCGCACAAAACTTCCAAGCACTCGGCTACGGTGTCTGCGCCACTCGCGGTACCGCCGAATACTTGAAAGAACACGGCATCATCGTGCAAGCGGTCAACAAAGTGCAGGAAGGCCGCCCACACATCGTGGACGCAATTAAAAACGGCGAAATCGCACTGGTGGTCAACACTGTCGGCAGCACAGTGCAATCTGTTACCGACAGCCACAGCATCCGCCGCACCTCCCTCACCCAACGCGTACCGCAATACACCACCATCGCCGGCGGCGAAGCCATGAGCGAAGGCGCAAAAAGCCGCGAGCACTTGGGCGTGTACAGCGTACAGGAATTGCATGGCCGTCTGAAAAACAAAGCCTAATCAATCCTATCGGATTTAAATAGCTAAAAGGCCGTCTGAAACCTGATTGCTCAGTTTCAGACGGCCTTTTCATATTTCAAATTCCAACCGTCTGTCCATCAAAACAACCTTTTCTGCCATCTCCAAACAAGCAATAGCAACATGAAATATAATTTCGTTATTGATTGGATTCATACGACAAAATTGTTGTTTTTTCATCATAATCCAAAAATATCGAGTTTAACGCCTATTCTCCTTGCTTTATAATGGCCGTCTGAAATAAAAATACAATTAAAGCAGAAGCATGTCTTTGCAACTTAAGCAGATTTGCATAATTAAATATATGCTTTAATCATAATAATGATAAAATAATACGGCTTTCCTCTAAATTAAAGGGAAAACTGCACAAGAAACGGAAAATAAAATGAGTGTCGGATTATTGCGTGTTTTGGTTCAAAGCCAGACCATCTCAAATCAACAAGCGGAACATTACAACAACCTTTTACAATCAGGCAAAGAAATCCTGCCCAACCTGTTTTCAGACGGCATCATCTCCCCTAAAGCTTTGGGGGAGTTAGTTGCGCGCGTATTCAGCTATCCCCTTTTGGATTTGCACTACTACCCGCGCAATAATGTAGTCAGCGACATTCTGACGGAAGAGCAAATGGTGCAAAACCGTTGCATTCCGATTTTCAAACGCGGACGCAAGGTTTATTTCGCCGTATCCGATCCGACCCAAATCCAAAACTTTCAAAAAATCGCTTTTGCTTCAGGTTTAAGTGTCGACTTGGTAGTGGTTCCCGACGACCAGCTCAGCTCATTGCTGGAATGGCTGGGCCAACGTTCGACCACCATTCTGAAAGAAATCAACGACGAACATGAAGCAACGCAGCAATCTCAATCGCTTTATATCGATAACGAAGAAGCTGAAGACGGCCCTATTCCCCGTTTCATCCACAAAACCTTATCCGATGCCCTGAATGCGGGTGCATCGGACATCCACTTTGAATTCTACGAACAAATGGCGCGCGTCCGTTTCCGCGTGGACGGACAGTTGCGTGAAGTCGTACAGCCACCTGTCGCCGTGCGCGGCCAGCTGGCATCGCGCATCAAAGTGATGGCGCGTTTGGATATTTCCGAAAAACGTATTCCGCAAGACGGCAGAATTCAAATTGCCTTCCATAAACACGGCCGTCCGATTGACTTCCGTGTCAGCACGTTGCCGACATTGTTTGGCGAAAAAGTGGTAATGCGTATCCTAAATTCCGATGGTACATCGCTCAATATCGACCAGCTCGGTTTAGAGCCTTTCCAAAAAGAAATGCTGCTTGAGGCCATCAACCGCCCTTACGGCATGGTATTGGTTACCGGCCCGACAGGTTCGGGCAAAACCGTTTCTCTCTACACCTGTCTGAGTATTTTGAACACGGAAGATGTGAACATTTCGACGGCAGAAGATCCGGCCGAGATTAACCTGCCGGGCGTCAACCAAGTCAACGTCAATGAAAAACAAGGTCTGACGTTTGCCGCCGCACTCCGATCCTTCTTACGTCAAGATCCTGATATTATTATGGTCGGTGAGATTCGTGACTTAGAAACCGCCGACATCGCCATTAAAGCCGCTCAAACCGGCCACATGGTTTTCTCGACCTTGCATACCAATAATGCACCGGCCACACTGTCCCGCCTTTTGAACATGGGTGTTGCGCCTTTCAACATCGCCAGCTCGGTCAGCCTGATTATGGCGCAAAGGCTGTTGCGCAGACTGTGTCCAAACTGCAAACGCGAAGTTGAGCGCCCGCCGGTTCCGGCATTGAAAAAAGCCGGCTTTACCGATGCAGACTTGGCTCAAGATTGGAAACTCTACCGCCCGGTTGGCTGCGACAGCTGCCGCGGCAAAGGCTTTAAAGGCCGCGTCGGTATTTATGAAGTCATGCCGGTCAGCGATGAAATGCAAAAAGTCATTATGAACAACGGTACGGAAGTTGATATCATGAACATGGCCTATCAGGAAGGCATGGTAGACTTGCGTCGTGCCGGCCTCATGAAAGTCATGCAAGGCCTGACCTCGTTGGAAGAAGTGACTGCTCATACCAATGACTAAACTGCCATATTTTCAAAATTAAAATAAAGCGGTACGGGGAAACAGTCCGCTTTATTTCTTACAAACAAGGGATAACTCATGGCTCAAGCAGAGCAAAAAAGAAGTCTGTTCGGCTCAAGAAGCAAAGGCAAGCGTTTTACATTTGAAGGGAAAAATACCGAGACCGAACGTCTTGTTCGTGGTGAAGTAGTTGCCAAAGACGAAGAAGAAGCACGCAAAAAACTCCAACGCAGAGGCATTCGCCCTTTGCGTATCAGCAAAGTCAAAACCGCACGCAAACGCCGTATTACCCAAGAAGACATCACGGTGTTTACGCGCCAACTGGCAACGATGATGAAGGCAGGCTTGCCGCTGATGCAGGCTTTTGAAATCGTTGCGCGCGGCCACTCCAATCCGAGCATGACCGAAATGCTGATGCAGGTTCGTTCCGATGTAGAACAAGGCAGTGCATTGGGTAAATCATTCTCCAAATATCCAAAATATTTCGACCGTTTCTATTGCAATCTGGTCAGCGCAGGTGAGTCCGGCGGCGTATTGGAAAGCTTATTGGACAAACTGGCTGTCTATAAAGAAAAAACCCAAGCCATTAAGAAAAAGGTTAAAACCGCGCTGACCTACCCGATTGCTATTATCGTGGTGGCGATTGCGCTTATCTTCATCATGATGATGTTTGTGCTACCTGCCTTTAAAGAAGTTTATGCCAATATGGGTGCAGAGTTACCAAGCCTTACCCAACTTGTCATGAACTTGTCTGATTTATTCGTCGACTACGGCTGGATTATGATCATCCTTTTGATTGTTTCCGCCTTCGGCCTGTACAAACTCCATGAAAAATCGCCTACCTTCCAAAAACGAATCGATGCTCTGATTTTGAGACTGCCTGTTTTTGGCACCATCGTCCGAAAAGCGACCATCGCCCGTTGGGCGCGTACGACCTCCACCCTCTTCGCAGCCGGCGTTCCTTTGGTGGAAGTATTAGATTCAGTTGCAGGCGCATCCGGCAATATTCTCTATGAAGAAGCCACTCAAGACATTCGAGCCAAGGTAACCCAAGGCCTGTCGCTGACATCCAGTATGCAAAGTACAGATATGTTCCCCAACATGGTGATCCAAATGGCAGCCATCGGCGAAGAGTCAGGCTCTTTGGACGATATGCTGAACAAAGCAGCCGAATTCTATGAAGATGAAGTAGACAACTCCGTCTCCCGCTTATCTGCCTTGATGGAGCCTATCATCATGGTGGTATTGGGTTCGCTCATCGGTATCTTGCTGATTGCCATGTATCTGCCTCTGTTTAACTTGGGTAATGTCGTAGGTTGATATGCTTGATAGTATTTACTCTGCCATCGACGCCCTCTCCGTTCTTGCACCATTCGCTATTCCTTTAGCCGTTATTTTGGGATTACTGATTGGCAGCTTTCTGAACGTTGTCATTTATCGTACGCCGATAATGATGGAACGCGAATGGACACAATTTTCTAAAGAGCATTTGGGCATCGAGCTCACAGATGAAGAAAAACAGCCATTTAATCTGCGCAAACCGGATTCACGCTGCCCAAAATGCAAAAGCCCAGTCAAACTTTGGCACAACATCCCCATCCTCAGCTATGTTTTCCTGGGCGGAAAATGCCACTCCTGTAAAACCGCAATCGGCATACGCTATCCGCTGATTGAGCTGCTGACAGGTGTCTTATTCGGTATTGTCGCATGGCAATACGGCTGGTCATGGGCAACTATTGGCGGATTCATTCTGACTGCCATATTGATTGCGCTGACCTTTATCGATGCCGATACTCAATATTTACCCGACAGCCTGACTCAGCCCCTAATTTGGATCGGCCTGCTGTTTAATCTGAATGACACATTCGTACCCCTGCCTTCAGCCGTTTGGGGCGCAATCGCAGGCTATATGAGCCTTTATGCTTTATGCGCCGTCTATAAACTTCTGACCGGTAAAATCGGCATGGGCAATGGCGACTTCAAACTTTTGGCCGCGATCGGGGCATGGTTGGGCGTAGGAATTTTGCCTGTTCTGATCTTCATGGCTGCCTTGGTCGGACTGGTGGGCGCACTCATTGCCCGCGTCGGTAAAGGTCAATATTTTGCTTTTGGTCCCAGCCTTGCTGTAGCAGGATGGATTATTTTGGTTGCCAATGCACCTATTACCCAACTGGTACAATGGTGGCTCGTACAATCAGGATTCCGATAATGACATTATGGATAGGCTTGACCGGCGGTATCGGTAGCGGCAAATCATCTATCGCCCAAATGTTTGCCGAGCTTGGCGTACCCATTATCGATGCCGATGCCATCAGCCGCTCACTGACTGCGGAAAACGGCGAAGCGCTTCCAGCCATCCGCCAGTTTTTCGGCGATGAGGTTTTTGACAGCGAAGGCCGTCTGAATCGTACAGCTTTACGGGAAGAGGTTTTCAGACGGCCTCAATCAAAAAAACAACTGGAAAACCTGCTTCTGCCATTGATTTTAAACAAAATCCAACAGCAGAAACAACAACTTACCTCCTCTACTTACGGCATTGTCGATGTACCGCTTTTAATTGAGAATCCGGCATTTAAAGCGGAGACTGACCGCATTTTGGTTGTAGATGTTCCAGAGTCTGTCCAAATCGAACGCGTACACCAACGCAATGGTTTTTCAGAAGAACAAACGCGTCAAATCATGGCAACCCAAGCTTCTCGCTCTGACAGACTGCTTCATGCCGACGATGTATTGGACAATACCCATAGCTTGGAAGAAGCAAAAATCAAGGTTGCCCGTTTGCATCAATACTATCAATCCATTGCACAATCACTGAAAGAAACTGCATGACCGCTCCTGTTGTAAAATGTCCAACCTGCCACAAAGAAGTCGTTTGGAACACCGACAGCCCCTACCGCCCTTTCTGCAGCAAACGGTGTAAACTCATTGATTTAGGTGAATGGGCACAAGAAAAATACACCGTTTCTTCGGAAGACGACCCCTTTTCAGACCTATTGGACGGCAAATAAACTGCGCCGCTTCCTTCAGCCTATCCAAAACAGGCTCAAAACAGTAAAATACCCTCTTTATTCCAATCTATTCCATCCACCATGCTCACCTTCCAACAAATTATTTTCAAATTACAAAACTACTGGGCAGACAAAGGCTGCACCGTTATCCAACCTTTCGATATGGAAGTCGGTGCCGGTACTTCTCATCCAGCCACCTGCCTGCGTGCATTAGGTCCGGAGCCTTGGTTTGCCGCTTACGTTCAACCCAGCCGCCGCCCCAAAGACGGCCGCTATGGCGACAACCCCAACCGCCTGCAACACTACTATCAATTCCAAGTTGCGCTCAAACCTGCACCGGCCAATATTCAAGACCTCTACCTCGATTCCCTGCGCGAATTGGGTATCGACCCTAAAGTACACGACATCCGCTTTGTCGAAGACGACTGGGAAAACCCTACTCTCGGCGCTTGGGGCTTGGGTTGGGAAGTTTGGCTCAACGGCATGGAAGTAACCCAATTCACCTACTTCCAACAAGTTGGCGGTATCGACTGCTCCCCTGTACTCGGTGAAATCACCTATGGTATCGAGCGTCTCGCCATGTATCTGCAAAGCGTAGAAAACGTGTACGACCTCGTTTGGGCAAAAACCCTTGATGGCAACATCATCACTTACGGCGACGTTTATCATCAAAACGAAGTCGAACAATCCACCTACAACTTCGAATACAGCGATGCCGATTGGCTCTTGCGCCAATTCAACGACTATGAAGAACAAGCCAAACGCCTGCTTGCAGTTGAAGACACCAGTCTTGCCCTGCCTGCTTACGAGCTTGTACTCAAAGCCGGTCATACGTTCAACCTCTTGGATGCATGCGGTGCCATTTCCGTTACCGAACGCGCAACCTACATCGGCCGTATTCGTGCACTGAGCCGTATCGTTGCACAAAAATTCGTTGAAAGCCGCGAAAAACTGGGCTTCCCATTGCTTAAAAACCAATAAGCCCACACATGCTTACCACGCCGCCCTTTGATACATTCAAGTGGCGGCGTTTCTATTTTCAGACGGCCTAACGTCGATGCCATCGCAAACACTTCCAGCCTGCTTTCAGGTAAAATAAGTCCTTTATTACATAAACCGTCTGAAAACATGAGTTCATCCTCTTCTGCAAAAACGCCCTTTTTCTTACTTTCCCTCGTTGCTATCATTCTTGACCAACTGAGCAAATGGGAAATCTTGAAACACTTTACCGAAGGCGAACGCCTCAATATCATTCCAGACTTTTTTGACCTGACGCTTGCCTATAATCCAGGCGCGGCATTCAGCTTTTTGGCCGACCAAGGCGGCTGGCAAAAATTCTTCTTTTTAGGTCTGGCCGTCGTCATCAGCCTGTATTTGGCCCGTGCCATTTTGCGTGATGAGTTTGGCCTCTGGGGCAAACTGGGGGCGGCCATGATTATCGGCGGCGCGATTGGCAATGTGGTTGACCGTCTGATTCACGGCCACGTTGTCGATTTTCTGCTTTTCTATTGGCAAAACTGGTTCTACCCTGCATTTAACATTGCCGACAGTTTTATCTGCGTTGGCGCAGTTTGCTTGGTAATAGATGGATTGCTGCACAAAAAAACACCTTCAAATGACACAAAGGCCGTCTGAAAACGGAACACACATGACTCAAAAAACCATTATCCTTGCCAATCCCCGCGGCTTCTGTGCCGGTGTTGACCGTGCCATTAGCATTGTTGAACGTGCACTCGAAGAATACGGCGCACCCATTTACGTCCGCCATGAGGTCGTTCACAACAAATTCGTCGTGGATAATCTTCGGGCAAAAGGTGCTATATTTGTCGATAACTTGGCGGATGTCCCAAAAGGTGCCACACTGATTTACTCGGCTCACGGCGTATCCAAAGCCGTACAGGAAGAAGCGGCACAACGCGGTTTCCGCGTTTTTGATGCCACCTGCCCTTTGGTAACCAAAGTCCATAAAGAAGTAGCTCGCCTCGATGAACAAGATTACGAAATCATCATGATCGGCCACAAAGGCCACGTCGAAGTAGAAGGCACGATGGGACAGTTGCCCCCGGGTAAAATGTTTTTGGTTGAGACAGTGGAAGATGTGGCCGGACTGAACGTCAAAAATCCTGATAAGCTTGCCTACGTCAGCCAAACCACTTTATCGGTGGATGAAACCAAAGACATTATTGCGGCCTTAAATCAACGCTTCCCCAATATCCGCAATCCACACAAAGAAGACATCTGCTACGCCACAACCAACCGCCAAACTGCCGTTAAAGAATTGGCGGAAGAATGCGATCTCGTAATTGTTGTCGGCTCGCCCAACTCTTCCAACAGCAACCGCTTGCGTGAAGTAGCCGCATTGCGCGGAGTTGATGCCTATATGGTCGATAATGCTTCCTATCTGAAAAAAGAATGGTTTGAAAACAAAACCAAGGTCGGTGTAACTGCCGGTGCATCTGCGCCCGAAGTCTTAGTCCGAGAAGTCTTACAAACCATTCAAGATTGGGGACACGAGACCATACGCGAAGGAGAAGGCGCAGAAGAAAGCATTGTATTTGTCTTGCCCAAAGAGTTGCGTCGTGAAGGCGAAAACAAGCAAATCCTAAATAAAGGGTAAGTTTGTTATTTGCTTTATTTGAAAACTTAAGGCCGTCTGAAAACTTTCAGACGGCCTTAAGTTTATTCTGCTAATAAAAAAGACCCGCCTTTAAGGCAGGTCTTTTCATACATGATCCTGATTATTTCTCAGAAGTATGTTGCTGACGGCGCAAGATAGCTGGAATTTCAAAGTCATCCAGTACAGACTGGTTGCTGAAATCAGCAGCAGTCAGATTCATAGAACGGATATTGCGGTTGGTACGAACCAGGCTTTCAGCACTACTTTGGCTTTGAGCTTGAGGTGCTTCTTCCGCACCGCGTACCAATTGTTGGGTACGGGCAGCAGCACGCAGTTGGTTGTCAGTACCGTTTTCTTTCAAGCCGGTAGCAATAATGGTAATACGGATAGCGTCTTCGCTCATGCTCTCGTCTTCGGCAGCACCAAATTTGCATTCCACTTCAGGGTGTGCATTTTGGTTGACGATACGCATAATCTCGTTGAACTCAGACATTTTCAGGCAACCAGGAGCAGTGGTAATGTTTACCAATACACCGCGTGCGCCATCCAAAGTAACGTTATCCAAGAGCGGGCTGGAGATAGCTTGATCGGTAGCCAAACGGGCACGGGCGATACCTTGCGCGAAACCTGAACCCATCATGGCGATACCGCGATTGCTCATCACGGTTTTCACGTCGGCGAAGTCCAAGTTGATCATGTCGCTCGGGCAAGTCACCACTTCGGAAATACCGGCAACAGCATCACGCAGTACATTGTCGGCCGCACGGAAAGCTTCACGCATGGTCACGTCTTCGCCCAAGGCAGTCATCAATTTGTCGTTAGGGATAATAATCAGGGAATCGACACGCTCTTTGAGCTGATCCAAACCTGCTTGAGCGATATGTACGCGTTTGCCTTCGTAAGCAAACGGACGGGTTACAACCGCAACGGTCAGGATACCCATTTCTTTAGCGATTTCAGCCACAACAGGAGCAGAGCCGGTACCTGTACCGCCACCCATACCGGTCGTGATGAACAGCATGTTTGCACCACGGATAGCATCTTCGATGGCTTCACGATCTTCTTGAGCAGCGGCGCGGCCAATTTCAGGATTTGCACCGGCACCTAAACCGCGAGTCAGGTTTGTACCCAATTGAATGCGTTTAGCCGCATTGTTTTTAGCCAATGATTGCGCATCGGTATTGGCACTGATGAACTCAACACCATGAATAGTGTTGGCAACCATGTTGTTGATGGCATTACAGCCGCCACCACCCAAACCGATAACTTTAATAACAGCAGGGCTCGTTGCTGATTCTGCTACGTCGTAAACAAATTCCATTCAATAATCCTCCGCGCCCCGCTTTATAAGGACGGTTCAAAAATAACTCATTATCCGTATTATATAAGAAGTATCCAGATACTGGCAAAAATCTTCTTACCATTCGGCTGTCGGCGTTATATTTTTACTACATTTTTTAACAGAAAATATACAAGTTTTAAATTATCCACTTGGCAATTATTTAAAACCGTTTAATCCCACTTAAATATTCAGGACAAACGGTTGGTACACCGCCTGCCCTGAAAACTTTTATCAGAAATTGTCTCTGAAGAATCTTTGGATTTTTTCCCACAGACCCATTTTTTTGCCTGAATCATTCAGGGCAATCGCACCGGTTCGGCTGGTTTGCTCCCCCTCTTCGGCAGCATAGGCCGTCTGAAGCAGGCCAATCGCTGTTGAATAGCGTGGATTGCGGATACGCTCGGATACACCACCCATTTCTTGCGGCACACCGATACGGGCCGGCAGATTGAAGACTTCTTCAGCCAACTCAACAATACCGGTCAGCATAGAAGCACCACCGGTCAAAACGATACCGGAAGTCAACACTTCTTCAGGGAAACCAGAGCGGCGCAATTCGTTCAGCGTTAATTCCAAAATCTCTTCTACGCGCGGGCCGATGATTTCAGCCAATACACGGCGTGAAATTTGACGCGATTGACGGTCGCCAACGCTAGGAACTTCAATCATTTCATCCAAGCCGTCCATAGTCGGAATGGCAGCACCGTAATGGATTTTGATGTACTCGGCTGCACTGTGCGGCGTACGCAAGGCTTGTGCCAAGTCTTTGGTAATCAAATCGCCAGCAACAGGAATAACCGCGGTATGGCGGATTGCACCATTGGTATAAACCGCGATGTCGGTTGTACCGCCACCGATATCAATGACACACACACCCAAATCTTTTTCGTCTTCAGTCAAAACGGCGTGACCGCTTGCCAAAGGCTGAAGCATGATTTGATCCATTTGCAGGCCGCAACGTTGGATACATTTTTGGATATTTTGCAAAGCAGTGTTCGCACCGGTGATGATGTGTACACGGGTATCCAAACGCACGCCGCTCATGCCGATAGGCTCTTTCACACCGGGTTGGTTGTCGATGATGTACTCTTGAACCACGGTATGTAAAATATTGTGATCAGGCGGAATATTGATGGCTTTGGCAGTTTCGATGGCACGATCGATGTCGGCTTGCGATACTTCGCCATCTTTAATTTTTACTACGCCTTGTGAATTCAGGCTGCGGATATGGTTACCGGCAATACCGGTAACGACGTGGGAAATTTTGGTATCTGCCATCAGCTCGGCATCTTCTACCGCCTGACGAATGGCTTGTGCAGTGGCGTCAATGTTGGTCACCATACCTGCACGCAGGCCGCGTGAAGGGCTTTGACCCAAGCCAACAATGTGGATTTCGTTATCTTCCCGAATCTCACCGATTAAGGCGATGACCTTGGACGTACCAATGTCTAAGGCACTGATATATTTATTTTGTTGTTCCATAATTGCTCGTTCGCTATGTTGTCTGACTGACGGTTTGATTATTTTTGAAACAAGATTGCTTCACGTCTAATCGGCTATTCACTGTCGGAAGGATTTTCAGACGGCCTGTAACGGACTGAAAAACCATCCTTATAACGCATATCGACATACTCGATACGACTTTGTTTTTTACGCAGCAGTGATGGCCAAATCTGGGCAAACTGCTGCAAACGTTTGATTTCGTTTTCACGCCCCAAACGCACGGTAATGCCGTTGTTCAATACAAGCAGCCATGCCGAACGCGGCGTGTAGATCAATTCTTTGATGGTCAGTTTCAACGGACTCAAAATACCGGAAAAGTCCGCATAATGTTTGACCATGTCTTTGCCTGTCCCCTGCTGCCCTTCAAATATAGGCAGGTCCTGTTTCAGACTTGCGGCAAACACATTGCCCTTACTGTCCACCAAGCCGCCAGCGCGCCAGTGTGCAACCGGCACACGCTCGGTCAGGATAATTTCCACAGTTTCCGGAAAACGGCGGCGTACCATTGCCGAGTCAATCCAAGGCAATTCCTGAAAAGCGGCCTGCGCCGAATCAATATCGGCGCGGAACATATTACCCCTGATATGCTCTCGTGCAACGGTTTGCAATTCTTTGCCGGAAGCATATTTCAGCTTACCCTGAATGGCAATCTGTTTCACTGGGAAATATTTTGAATTGTAAAGCCAAGCTATGCCCGAACCTATCAGTAGAAAGGTCATCAGCACCAATAGCCGGCGGGTCAGCCGACCCAGTGCGCCTGCATCATCCCACATGAGCGGTCTTCAAAATCTCAATACATAAATCAGCAAAATCCAAGCCGGTATGGCCTGCAGATTTTGGCACCAAACTGTGGCTGGTCATACCGGGCAAGGTATTGATTTCCAAGAGATACAGTTTACCGTCCGTATCTTTCAGAAAATCCACGCGCGAACAGCCGTCCGCACCAATTGCCTGCGCGCCACGCACGGCCAGTTCGCGCATCAGGTTTTCCTCATCCTCGCTCAAATCTTCCGACGGACATTGATAAACCGTATCGTCGCGGTTGTATTTAGCCTCGTAGTCGTAAAACTCGGTAGCTGGAATAATATGAATGCTCGGCAGGCCTTTGCCGTTCAATACCGGGCAAGAATACTCGCCGCCGCCGATAAAGCGTTCGGCAATGATTTCGCCCTGCAAATGTTTCAATTCTTCGTAAACGCTTTTCAGACGGCCTTTTTCTTTTACTTTTACCACGCCGACGCTGCTGCCTTCTGAGGCAGGTTTCACAAACATCGGCAGGCCTAATTTTTCCTCAACAGCATCAAAGTCGCTGTCGTCATGCAATACGGCAAATTCAGGGACAGGCAAGCCCACGGCCTGCCAAATCAGTTTGCAACGGTATTTGTCCATACCCAGCGCGGAAGCGGCCACACCGCTGCCGGTATAAGGAATACCCATCAGTTCCAACGCGCCTTGAATCGCGCCATCTTCGCCGAAAGTGCCGTGCAAAATATTGAAGGCTGTCTGAAACCCTTGGGTTTTCAATTCAGACAACGGGGTTTCTTTGGGGTCGAACGCATGGGCATCGACGCCTTTGCTTTTCAAGGCAGCCAAGATAGCGGCGCCGCTGTCCAGAGAAACTTCGCGCTCGCTGGAGAAGCCACCCATCAACACGGCCACTTTGCCAAAATTCTGCATAATTTCTACTTTCTTAAATACTGATACAGGCCGTCTGAAATATTGTTCAGACGACCTATCTGTCCTCAAAGGCCAATATGCCTGTTTATTATGATTGTTTCGACAATTCCACCAATGCAGACGGAACTCGGTTGATGCTGCCGGCACCCATATTCAGAACGACATCGCCGTCCTGCAAAACATTCAGCAACATTTGCGGCAGGTCGGCAACGTTTTCGCAGTAAATTGGCTCAAGTTTGCCCAATACGCGGATGGCGCGTGCCAGAGCGCGGGAATCGGCTGCGGCAATCGGCTCTTCGCCTGCGGCATAAACTTCGGTCAACACCAGCGCATCAACGGTATTGAGGACTTTGGTGAAATCTTCGAACAAATCACGTGTGCGGGTATAGCGGTGTGGTTGGAAAGCCAAGACCAAACGTTTTTCAGGGTATGCGCCGCGTGCGGCGGCCAGAGTTGCCGCCATTTCGACAGGATGGTGGCCATAATCGTCCACCAGCAAAGCGGTTCCGCCGTTTGGTAATTTAATGTCGCCATATTTTTGGAAGCGACGGCCGACACCTTCAAAGCCGAGCAAGCCTTTTTGAATGGCTTCAACCGATGCACCAACTTCCAGCGCAACGCCGATAGCTGCCAATGCATTGAGGACGTTGTGGCGGCCAGGCATATTCAAAACAACCTCAAACGGCTCTTGCTCATGTCCTTTCATTTGAACATGAACGGTAAATTTCATTTGCGCGCCGATGTTTTCAATATCGGTTGCGTAGATATCGGCAGTATCGTCCAAGCCGTAAGTAGCATAAGGTTTACTCACTTTGGGCAAAATCGCGCGGACGTGTTCGCTGTCGATACACAAAAAGGCCTTACCGTAAAACGGCATACGGTGGATGAAGTCCACAAACGCCTGATGCAGTTTCTCAACGCTGTGTCCGTAAGTGTCCATATGGTCTTCGTCGATATTGGTCACGACGGACATAATCGGCGTCAGATACAGGAAAGAGGCATCGGATTCGTCGGCTTCGGCAACAATGTATTCACCTTTACCCAAACGGGCGTTGGTACCTGCGGCGTTGAGCTTGCCGCCGATAACGAAAGTCGGGTCAAGACCTGCTGCACCGAGAATAGAAGCGGTCAGGCTGGTGGTTGTGGTTTTACCGTGCGTACCGGCAATGGCGATACCATCACGGAAGCGCATCAATTCTGCCAACATCAACGCGCGCGGAATGACGGGGATTTGCTGTTCCAGCGCGGCAACAACCTCAGGATTGTCTTTTTTAACCGCAGTAGAGGTAACAACCACGTCGGCGCCATTGACGTGTTCGGCAGTATGACCTGGGTAAACTTGGATGCCGAGAGCGCTCAAATGCTCAGTAACGGCATTACGCGCCTGATCCGAACCGGAAACTTTAAAGCCCAAATTGTGTAAAACTTCGGCAATACCGCTCATGCCGACGCCGCCGATTCCGACAAAATGGATGTTGGTCACTCGATTTTTCATCATAACGTTGCGTTCCGGTTGGTTTTTAGTACGTAAAGGCGTTATTTTAAAGGGCTATCCGCTTCTGCGCTATGCTTTTATTGTAAAGGAATTTTAACAAAAGCAATAAAGGCCGTCTGAAACGCCGTTAATTAACTTTTCAGACGGCCTTGAACAAAGTCTGCCTGCTTATTCGGTACAAGATATGGCAATTTCCGCCACATCGTCCGCACTGTGCGGTAACGCCAAGGTACGGGCATTTTTCGCCCATTTCAGGCATTTTTCACGGTTCAAACCGCCGAGGATTTCGGCCAGTTTTTCTGCCGTCAGTTGGGTTTGCGGTAGCAGCAAACCAGCTTCGGCTTGCACCATAAAGCGCGCATTAGCTGTTTGATGGTCGTCCACCGCGTGCGGATACGGCACCAGCAATGCACCCAAACCGGCAGCCGTCAATTCGGCAATCGTCAGCGCGCCGGCACGGCAAATCACCAAATCGGCATCACGATAGGCGGATACCATATCGGTAATAAATTCGACGCACTCGGCCTGCACACCCAACGCATCGTAATCCGCCTGTAGGTTGCCCAATTTATTGCGGCCTGACTGATGATACATTTGCGGACGGGCCTCCTCAGGCAATAATGCCAAAGCCTGCGGAACGGTTTTGTTCAACACATCCGCACCCAAACTGCCTCCCACCACCAAAACTTTCAGACGGCCTTGACGGTTTTCAAAGCGTTCTTCGGGAACAGGCAATGCCGCAATATCGGCACGGACAGGGTTACCCACCAATCCGCCTTCATGTTGAAAGGCTTTGGGGAAAGCATACAGAACACGTTTTGCCCAACGCGACAGTTGGCGGTTGGACAAACCGGCTACGGCGTTTTGCTCGTGAATCACAATCGGCACCCCGGAAATTTTTGCCGCCAAGCCACCGGGGAAAGTAACGAAACCGCCAAAACCGATAACGCACTCGACACGGTGTTTCTTAATAATCTGCTGCGCCGCGCGGACGGTTTTATACAGCGTAAACGGCAACATCAGCTTGCGCTTGATACCATTGCCGCGGATACCTTTAATGGCCAGCGTTTCCAAGCGTATGCCGTATTGCGGCACGATACGCTCTTCCATCGAATCCTGACTGCCCAGCCAAATCACATGATGGCCGCGCTTTTGCAGCGACTCGGCAACCGCCAATGCAGGGAAAATATGACCGCCCGTACCGCCAGCCATCAGCATAAAAGTTTTACCGCTCATGGTTTTACTCCACCGAATAACCGCGCATTTTTTGGCGGTTTTCATAATCAATGCGCAATAACAAAGTAATGCACACCAGCATGATAAAGACAGCCGAACCGCCGTAAGACATAAACGGCAAAGTCAGGCCTTTAGTGGGCAGGATACCGATGTTTACACCGATATTGAAGAAACTTTGAATACCAATCCAAATGCCGATGCCGTTGGCGATGTACGCGCTGAACATCAAGCCCGAATCACGCGCCTGTTTGCCAATGGAAAACGCGCGCCACACCAGCCAGCCGTAGCAGAACACCAAAACCAGCATCCCTAAAAAGCCGAATTCTTCGCCGATGACGGCAAAAATAAAGTCCGTGTGCGCTTCCGGCAGATAGAAACGTTTTTCCAAACTTGCGCCCAAACCCTCGCCAAACCAGCTGCCGCGCGCAATCGCCATCAAGGAATGCGTCAGCTGATAGCCTTTACCCAAAGGATCGCTCCAAGGGTCCAAAAACGCCGCTACACGCGCCATACGGTAAGGTGCAGCCAAAATCAATAAGCCCATACCGCTCACAACGGTCGCCACCAATACGGCAAAATACTTCCACGGAAAACCTGCCAAAAACAGCATACCCATGGTAATCACGACAATCACGACAAATGAGCCAAAGTCCGGCTGACCCATAATCAAAACCAAACCGACCGCCACCAACATAATCGGCAGAATCAAGGTCTTAAACTTGCGGAAGCGTTCCTTTACCCTTACCCAAGCTTCACTTTTAAAAGGGCTGCACACCAAATCGCTAATACCGGTAAACAAAGACGACCAACCCAAAGAATCCAAATCGCGCAACATTTCTTCACGGCGCGTAAACAGGCTGGACAAGTACAAGACCGTCGCCAATTTGAAAAATTCAGTCGGTTGCAGGTTGAGCGGTCCGATATGAATCCAGCGCGTCGCGCCGTTAATCTCGCGGCCGACAAACAAAACCAGCAGCAATAGCAAACCTGAAACAGCAAAATAAAACGGAATAATCCGCCGCCAGAAGCTCATCTTGAGCAGGAAAAGCGGCAAGCATATGGCCACCGTAAACAGGATAAACATTGCCTGCTTAGACACAAAAGAAAACTGGCTGCCCCCTTCCGATGCCGCATACGCAATAGAAGCCGAATAAATCATAATCAGGCTGAAGACCGTCATTAAGACGACCATCCACAAGAGAGAAACATCAAACTTCCGACCATCGCGCGCAATCGGCCGGTCAAGCATTTTGGAAAGACTAATCATGAAAACATCCGTAACGGCTTGAATAAAATATTCAGACGGCCTGCAAATGGGCAAGAGGCCGTCTGAAAAAATGAATTAACGTTATTTTAAAGGTTTATTTCCAAACCAACAATTCAGAATCTACGGTTCAAAAAAGAGAAAGTGTGTTGACCTGTCCTTAGGAAGGATTGGCGGCTTATTTTAGATAAAAATCCCAGTATCAAGTCCCCTGCCCTGTCGAGCTTTTCAGACGGCATGATAAGCAATCAACTACCCGTTACAACCGCCCCATCACTTCAACAGGCATAAAACCTACGGCAGAATCTCAATTTCCGCGTTGTGTTTTACGCTGCGGTAGAGTTCGTCGACTTCTTCGTCTGTTACCGCGATGCAGCCGTCGGTCCAGTCTCTTTGCAGGTGTTTTTTACCGATAAAACCCCAGCCGTTTTTCATGCCGTGGATTTTAATCAGCCCGCCCGGGCTTTTGCCTTGTGCCGCCGCGTAGGCTTTGTCGGCTTCGTTGGGGTAGGAAACGCCGAGGTTTTTATGGTAGCCGCTATTGGGATTACGCTCATTGATGCGGTATTTTCCTTCGGGCGTTTTGCCGTCGCCTTCAAACTGTTTATGCCCGACCGGTTGCTTGCCCAACGAAATGGGATAGATTTTCAGCAGCCTGCCTTGCGAGTAGGCCGACATGGTGCGCTTACTTTTATGCACTACCAATCTGTCGATAACCGCATCTTCAGGTAACGGCGCTTCACTTGGCATAGTAACGGTTGTCGTGGAACGAATCGGCGCGGCAAACCAAAACACCAAAGCGGCGACAGCCGAAAGCACGACTGCCAACAAGCCGATTTTCAACCCGACTTTCATCTTTCAGACGGCCTTACAAAGCTTTGAACGCTTCGATAAACACTTCCGAACGGTGCGCATAGCCTTTGAACATATCGAAGCTCGCGCAGGCGGGGCTGAGCAACACAATATCGCCAGTTTCGGCTTGGGCGTATGCCGTCTGAACCGCTTCTTCCAAAGTGGCGCAGTCGGTCATATTCAGACCGCAGCTGTCCAAATCATGACGGATTTGCGGCGCATCGACACCAATCAGGAACACGCCTTTTGCCTTGCCGACAAGCGCGTCGCGCAGGGGTGTGAAGTCCTGCCCTTTGCCCATGCCGCCCAAAATCACGAAGAGAGGATTTTGCAAACCGGCAATCGCGGCGGCGGTCGCGCCGACATTCGTGCCTTTGCTGTCGTCGATAAACACCACGCCGTTTTTCTCGCCGATTTTTTCCACTCGGTGCGGCAGGCCTTGGAAGGTTTTGACTTGTTCGAGCAATGCCTCGCGCGGCAAACCGACAGCCTCGCACAAAGCCACGGCAGCCATAACATTGGCGGCATTGTGCAAGCCTTGCAGCGGGATGTCTTGCGTGGCAATCAAATCTTCATTGCCTTGTTTCAGGCGGCCTGTCTCACGTTCCAACCAAAAATCGGCTTCGTGTTCCAAAGAAAACCATTTCACCTCGCGCCCTGCCCGTTTCATCGCACGACAGAACACGTCGTCCGCATTCAAAACCTGCACGCCATCGCCACGGAAAATCTTATCCTTGGTATGCGCATAATCAAGCAAGTCATCGTAGCGGTCGAGATGGTCTTCGGAAATGTTCAATACCGTCGCCGCAGTCGGGCGCAGGCTTTCGGTGTTTTCCAGTTGGAAGCTGGAAAGCTCCAACACCCACACGTCAGCCTTTTTGCCTTTGCGCTGCAATTCCGCCTCCAAAACCGGCGTACCGATATTGCCCGCGATAACGGTATCCAGCCCGCACTTGATGCAGAGATAACCAACCAAGCTCGTTACCGTGGTTTTGCCGTTGCTGCCGGTAATCGCAATCACCTTGTCGCCGCGGCGGTTCACAATGTCTGCCAGCAATTCGATGTCGCCCAACACGCGTCCGCCGTTTTGCTTGAATGCCTCAATATCCGGCTGCCGCTCGCTGATGCCGGGACTGAGCGCCAGAATATCGAAACCATTGTCCAGCGCATCTTTCAGACGACCCGTGTAAAACACCAGCCCGTCAAACATCTTACCGATTTGCGACACGCGCTCGGCTTTCAGCTCCGCATCATAAGCAGCAACCTCCGCGCCGTTTTGCGCAGATAGGCAATCATGGAAATACCCGTACCGCCAAGCCCGGCAACGAGGATTTTTTTATTTTGAAAAGTCATTTTGGTTTTGTCCTAGTTTTTTCAGACGACCTTTAGAAAAATTCAATATCCTGTCTGATTCAATTTTCGATAATTATCACAACCTTGTTGATATCCATTATCACAAGCCTTGCCAAACCACTCTTTGGCAATCTTATGATTCTGACGAGCACCTTGCCCATTGTAATACATCACACCCAAATTAAATTGGGCTTGGGCAAACCCTTGTTCTGCAGCCTTGCGATACCACTGCACTGCCTGTGCATAATCTTGACGGACTCCTCGTCCATCGGCATACATCCCACCCAAATTATATTGGGCTTGGACTAACCCCTGTGCTGCCGCCTGCCAATACCATCTGACCGCTTCGGCATCGTCTTGGCGCACGCCTCGTCCTTTGGCATACATCACACCCAAATTATATTGGGCTTTTGCATCCCCTTGTTCTGCCGCCTTGCGATACCACTGCACCGCCTGTGTATAGTCCTGACGAACTCCTTGCCCTTGGTTATACATCAGACCCAAATTGTATTGGGCTGCAGCATACCCTTGTTTCGCAGCTTGAAGCGTTTCCTGAAAATCCGGCACAGCATCCGCCCAAACTGCCTGCACCAAGCCCAAAGATAACAGGGCTACCATCATTTTTTTTAATAATTTATTCATTTTAAAATCCATTTCTTTCAAATTATTGTTTCTGTTTTATTCTAGGGTTTCAGACGGCCTTTAGAAAAATTCAATATCCTGCCTGATTCAATTCGCGATAAGTATCACAACCTTGTTGTAATCCATTATCACAAGCCTTACCAAACCACTCTTTGGCAATCTTATAGTTCTGACGAACACCTTCTCCGTTGGCATACATCACACCAAAATTATATTGGGCTTCTGCATATCCTTGCTCTGCCGCCTTACGATACCAATGCACTGCCTGTACATCATCTTGGCGAACTCCTTTCCCTTGGTCATACATTATACCCAAATTGAATTGCGCTTGAGCGACATCTTGTTCTGCAGCCTTGTGATACCACCTCACCGCCTGTGCATCGTCTTTATAAACTCCTTGCCCATTGGCATACATTACACCCAAATTATATTGGGCTTTAGCATTTCCTTGCTCTGCTGCTTTACGAAGCCACTGCGCTGCCTGTACATAATCTTGACGAACTCCTTGCCCTTGAAGGTACATCACGCCCAAATTAAATTGAGCTTTAGCATCTCCCTGCTCTGCTGCCTTTCTGTACCACTCAATCGCCTCTACATAATCTTGACGTACACCTTCTCCACTCGCATACATATCGCCTAAATTATATTGTGCATCTGCATTCCCTTGTTCCGCAGCTTTACGATACCATCCTATAGCCTGTATGTAATCCTGATGCACTCCTTCCCCGTTAGCATATGCCACACCTAAATTATACTGACCTACGGCATCTCCATGACCAGCCGCTCTACGAAACCATTTCAACGCCTGCTCATAGTCTTTGCTAACACCTTGCCCATTAGCATACAGCATACCCAAATTTAACTGAGCATCTGTATTTTCCTGATTCGCAGCCCTATAAAACCATTCTGCAGCCTGAGCATAGTCTTGACTAACACCTTGCCCATTTTGATACAGCATACCCAAATTATTTTGGGCTCCAGTATCACCCTGTTCGGCAGCCTTACGATACCATTCTGCCGCCTGTACATAATCTTGACCAACACCTTGCCCTAGCTGATACATTACACCCAAGTTAAATTGAGCTTTAGCATTCTCTTGCTCTGCTGCCTTACGAAACCACTGCACTGCTAGCCTGTTGTCTTGACTAATACCCTGTCCATTCGCATACATTGCTCCAATACTTAATTGAGCTTCTGAATCTCCTTGCTCCGCAGCTCTCAACATATTCTTAAAATCCGGAATACTTTCAGCTAAAGCTGCCTGCCCTAACCCAAAGCAAGCCATCACGCCCATTATTATTTTTTTCATCGAAACCTTCATTCTAAAATCCATTACATTCAAATTATTATTTCTGTTTTATCCTAATTTTTCAGACGGCTTTTAAAAAGATTCAATACCCTGTCTGATCCAATTTTTGATAAGCATCACAGCCCTGTTGCGATCCATTATGGCATGCCTTGCTAAACCATTCTTTAGCAACAGATTGATTTTGAGGAACACCTTGTCCGTAATGATACATAACACCTAAATTATATTGGGCCTCAGAATTTCCTTGCTCCGCTGCTTTACGATACCAATATAAGGCCTGCTTATCATCTTGACGAACACCGAATCCATTATGATAAGCCACGCCAAGATCTGATTGAGCTTTGATATTTTCTTGATCTGCTGCACGATGTAGCCATAGCACCGCCTGTTTAAAATCTTTTTGCACGCCTAAACCATGCATATACCTTGTAGCCACAGTATATTGTGCTTGATTATCTCCCTGCTCCGCCGCCTTTCGATACCATTGGAACGCCTTCTCAGGAGCTTTACCGACACCTAATCCGTTATCATACATAATGGCTAAATTGTATTGGGCATCAAGATACCCTTGTTCTGCCGCCTTTTCATACCATTGAGCTGCTTGATCATAATCTTGTTCAATGCCTTTACCAAAAAAATAGATTGTTCCTAAATCATACTGAGCTTTAGCAAAGCCTTGTGCAGCAGCTTTTTGAAACCAATATTTGGCTTGCTCATAATCTTGAGCAACACCTTGTCCCTTATAATATAATCCCCCTAGATTGCTCTGCGCTTCAACATCCCCCTGTTCTGCCGCTCTACGGAACCAATGTTCTGCCTGTTTATAATCTTTGGTAGCCCCTTTCCCCAAGTAATACATCAAACCTAAATTAAATTGGGATGCAGCATTCCCTTGTTTGGCTTCTTGCTCTGTTTCTGCAAAATTTGGGATATCACTTGCATTAGCCATCTGTCCGAATCCAAACAAAGCAACTGCTATTCTTCTTAACCAATTTTTCATTTTACATTCTCTCTTATATTCTTTAATGTCATAGCAGCATTTTCAAACAGACTTAATCTGAAAATTCCTCAAAAAATCCGTTTACACCGTAGCTACTCAAAATCTGCTGCAATTCCGGTGTGCGCACCCATGGGTCAACCGCCATTGGCGGCATAGGCGGTTCGATACCGTCTTCGTTTTGGTTACGACACCAATCTGCCATAGCAAAAACTTGGATTAACACTGGTTCGGCAAGTGCTTTGTCGATGTCCAGTTCGCTCATGGCTTGGGCAAAGCAGGCGATCCATTCGTTGCGGACTTGTACGTTGACGGCAAAAGGCATATGGCGGGCGCGCAGTTGGGGATGGCCGTATTTTTCGACAAAGAGTTGCGGGCCGCCGAGCCAGCCGCTGAAAAATTCGTAGAGCTTTTCGCGTATCAGGGTCATGTCTTCGCCGTGCATTTGGCGCAAGGCTTGGTATTGTGGCTCAAGTTCCATTAGGTCGTAGAAACGGTCGGTCAGGGTGCGGATGCCGGTTGCGCCGCCGAAAGATTGGTACATGTTTGGAGACTTTCTGTGTGGATTATTGCGGAATTTATTTTTGAAATAGAGGATTCAGGCAAGCATGCTTACCTTACATAATGGCCGTCTGAAACTTTCAGACGGCCTTTGGAGATTTAGCGGATTTTGAGGGTACTCAATCCAATCAGCACCAAGACGATGGTGATAATCCAGAAACGGACGACGACTTGAGTTTCTTTCCAGCCTTTTTGTTCGTAATGGTGATGAATCGGTGCCATCAGGAAGATGCGTTTTTTGGTGCGTTTGTACCAACCGACCTGCAACATAACGGAAATGGCTTCAACAACAAACAGGCCGCCCATGATGACGAGGACAAATTCTTGACGGATGATAACGGCAACGGTACCGAGTGCCGCACCAAGCGCGAGCGCGCCGACGTCGCCCATAAAGACTTGTGCCGGATAAGCGTTAAACCACAAAAAGCCAAGACACGCGCCACACATGGCGGTACAGAAAATCACCACTTCGTTTGCGCCGGCAACGTAAGGTAATTGCAGGTATTGGGCAAATTGGGAGTGGCCGCTGGCATAAGCAAAGATGGCAAGACCGGCTGCGACAAGTACAACGGGGAATGCAGCCAAGCCGTCCAATCCGTCGGTCAGGTTAACAGCATTGGATGTGCCGACGATGGTCAGGTAGGACAATACCAAGAAGCCGACTACACCAAGCGGCAAGGCAACTTGTTTGAAGAAGGGAACAATCAGGATATTGTTGGCGGAATTTGTCGCAAGGTAGAACAACGCCAAACCGGCAATGATGGCAACGCTGGACTGCCACACCATTTTGAATTTGGCAGACACGCCGTTAGGGTCTTTATAAACCACTTTGCGCCAGTCGTCGTAAAAACCGAGTGCGCCGGTAGCAAGCAAGACGCCTAAGAGAATCCAGATATAAGGATTTGCCCAGTTACCCCACAAGATTGTGGACACGGTAATGGCGGTCAAAATCAGCGAGCCGCCCATGGTTGGCGTACCGTTTTTGATCAGGTGGGTTTGAGGGCCGTCGGTACGGACGGCTTGGCCGACTTTAAGCGCAGTCAGTTTGCGGATGGTCCACGGACCAAGCAATAGAGAAAACGCCAAAGCAGTCAGCGCAGCCATCACGGCACGGAATGTGGTGTATTGAAAAATATTCAGACCGGTTAACCAGTTGCTGAAATGTGCGAGCCATAAAAACATGGGGCTTCCTTTTTTGTTTTTGTTGTTACAGCGGGCTTATCGCCCAATTAAAAATAAATCGGTATGCCGTCTGAAATTACAGACGGTCTTATTGAGTAAGATTATTTCTCTACCACGCAAATTGGATAGTTTCCGGGATTCTTTCCGCCTCCCAAGTCCAAGCAGGTATCCTCATAGATAAATGCCTGTACTTTCATTCCGGCATAAAATGCGGCAATCAGCAATCCAGCCAATAGTAAAATCTTTTTCATATTTCAGACGGCCTTCTTAAGTTTTATTTTCTTGAGTCTGAAAATAATCCTTGGGATGTAAGCAAAACAAGCTGTAACAAATTGCAACACGAATGATGACATCCAACAATGGAAAACCGTTCCTAGGGGAAACCAAATAACCGACCATATTGTAGACGATATACAGTATACAGCCATACAGCCACAATCTACGCGCCCAATCCTTACCTCTCCATAGCCCAACAGCACTAACCAGCATCAATATCACTTGCACAAGCAAATGAAAATTTCCTAACCAAAATTCAAACCACCCCCAACGTCCACTTGTACTTTCGTATGCTTCGCTTATTGCCTCAAACCCTACATCTTTGATGTACTGCCACACTACAACCGGCCATAAAACTGCTGCCACTACCATCATCCCAACAATAACCTGCAACAGTATAGGCCGTTTCCTTTTCTGTTCCATTTTCAGACAACCTCTTTATCCGTCAGTGCCTCGACCACTTCTTCCATCTTCATAAAGCGCGAGCCTTTGACCAATACAGTAGCGCGTTCAGGCAAGTCGTGGCTCAACACTTGAATCAGCGGATCTTTGTCAGCAAACCACAAACCTTCCGCGCCAAACGTTTCCGCTGCTTCAACGCTGTTGTCGCCGACAAAATATGCGGCCTCGATGCCTTTATCCCGTGCATACGCGCCAACTTCGGCGTGCATGGCGGCGGCTTCGTCCTCACCCAATTCGCCCATGTCGCCCATCACAAAAATACGCGGCGCAGGCATAGCAGCGAGCACATCAATGGCGGCTTTCATACTGTCGGGGTTGGCATTATAAGTATCGTCAATCAAAGTCGCGCCTTTAATGCCTTGCTTGATATTCAGACGGCCTTTGATATTACTGAAATTTTTCAGGCCGTCTGAAACTTCGGCAAGGCTCAAACCTGCCGCCAAAGCCAGAGCAGCAGCCGCTACGGCATTATGCACATTGTGACGGCCGGGGACTGGCAACACCACGGCAACACGTTCATTGCCACGCACCAAATCAAATTCGCAGGACAACGGTTTCAACTCAATATTTTCTGCATGGACATCGCCACTGGCAACGCCGAAAGTCTGAGCATTCAATTGCGCAGTAGCGGCTTCAAATGTAGCGATATTGGCATCTTCGCACGGAATCAGCGCAATGCCGTCTGAAAGCAAACCTTCGTAGATTTCACTTTTTGCTTTAGCAATATCGCCGACGCCATCAAAACCGCAACCGACATGCGCGCGCAAAGCGTTATTAACCAAAGCAACATTCGGACCGGCGATTCGGGTCAACAAAGACAATTCGCCAAAATGGTTCATGCCCATTTCAATGACGGCATAGCGGTGTTTTTCATTCAGTTTCAACAAAGTCAGCGGCAGGCCGATATGGTTGTTGAAATTGCCGGCAGTCGCCAACACAGCTTCATCGCCGAATCGATGACGCAATACGCCGGCCAACATCTCTTTAACCGTCGTTTTGCCGGAAGAGCCGGTAATACCAAAGACAAACGGATTCACATTTTCACGCCACGCCTTCGCCAGTTTTTGCAAAGCCGCAAGCGTATCGTCAACCTTCAAAGCGCCTTTCAAAACCGCACAATCTTCGCGCGAAACCACAACTGCCGTTGCTCCCGCTGCCAACACATCTTCAACAAAGTCATGCGCATCAAAGCGCTCACCGGCAAGCGCAAAAAATACGTCGCCGTCCTGAATATCACGGCTGTCTGTAACAATACGCGAAACGGGTTGATTTTCAGACGGCATCGGAAGGCCGAGGGTTTGACAGATGAAATTTAGGTCTAGTGGTTTCATGATTGTGTTTCTTGTCCTTGTTCTACTTGTTCTAACGGTTCCACATTTTTATCCGTATTTTGGGAAACCATTTTTAAATGACGACAATTGCGTCCTGCCAGCACAATAAAAAGAATAGCGGCAAAATTTACACCGACAGTAAGCTTATGTACCGTAAGACTAAATGATAATTGCAGTACACTTTCTATATAATACGTAAAAGAAAATGCCTCTCCTACAAAGACTATTTGGAACAAGCATGGCATGTACACATACGTCATTCTCTTAAAACCTACTGCACGGTATTTAAACGCATTCCATGCTGCAGACAGCGCCAACACACCCAAAATGAAAAGTAAAATCCCAAAAAACACAGCCCATGCCATGTTGTTAATCAGTCCTTGCACACTCTGAATTGATGCCAGAATCAACCAAACCACGCCCTGCACAAAAGTCAGCCATGCCATAAATTTGCCGCTTTTGGGCAATTTTTTATAATCAGGAAATGTATTGGAAAACCAACTTTTCATACTACAAATCACTTTCTCTTATCAACTGCCGATTTTCCCATACTGCTGGTAATCGGAAAAACACAATACAATGGTTTTTCCGTTTTGGCGGTAGGGGTGGCAAAGGCTGTAATTACCGTCTTTTGCCTCATAACGTATTTCATTTGTTTGTCCGACAAATATTCTTTGCAAGTATTCACGCTCGCTCAGATTTGGGGCATAAAGATATTGCGTTTTGCTGATTGTTTCTTTATTGCTATTCCGAGTAACGACAAAACCATTATCATCGCCTACTCCCTGAGCATTGGGTGTCTGCTCATCAATCCCACTTAACTGGGAATCAACTGAGAAAGCCAAATAAACCTGTTTATTACCGATCGTATCCGGCACAATCACTGTAGCTGCTTTAAAGGCAGAATCTTCCTTCGACATCATCTCAAGGATTAACGCCGCTTTTTTGATGTATGCCAAGTCAAAACGATAATCTGCCAACGCGTTGATTTGCGATGGATTATCCTTGACGATACGCTCTAGCGATTGAGTCAAGATCTGACGTTTTTTCTGAACAGTCAGATAATTTCCGCCAAATAACAAGGCTGCTAAAACAGGAAATACTGCCAACAGCAAATATAAGGTTTTCCGGCCACCTTTGCTTTCTTCCTCTTGTCCTCGCTCGGCGATACGGGTCAGATTCAGCATGATGTTCAGTATCAAGGCACCCGCCATCACGGCAAAAATCCCCAAAATACTCATCAGGAAAATTTCCGTAATGTATTCGCGGAATACCTTAAGCCCGAAAACATTGGATAGAATCAGAACAAATACCCAATACACCAGCAGCACAACTGCCACCATACCGACGATATTCGTTGCCTTAACCAATTTCTTTGCGTTCATACTCTCAAATCTTGTTCAGAAGGCCTATCTGCTCTGATTAATCAGCGGATACGGATTCACCGCGCCGCTGGGCAGATATACGCCGTAATGCAGGTGGGCCGGTGTGGTTCTAGCGTTGCCGGTTTTACCGACATAGCCGATGACCTGCCCTTCTTTTACTCGTTCATACAGACGGATACGGGCAAATTTATTGAGGTGGGCATAGTAGTGCCATGCGCCCGGCCCTTGGATGCCGATGACTTTGCCACCCAATCGGTTGCGCCCGATTTTGGTGACGATACCGGGCGTGGTACTGCGTATCGGCGTGTTTTTCTTAGCAAAAATATCCACACCTTCATGCCTGCGCCCCTGACTGCGCGCTGCGCCCCAAGTGTCGTCAAAACGTTTGCCTTTAACAGGATTCAGCAGGCTTTGCTCAGCAGGAGGCTGTTGCGCCCTCAACTGCTCGATTTCGGCAGTTGGACGCGGAAGTTGTTTGGTTGTACAGCCTGCGAATAAAACTACGGCTGCACTGATTAATAAGGTTTTTGTCGGCATTTTCAGCATCAAATCGGTCTCCTTGTTGTTCAGACGGCCTTGTTAAAAAGTCCTCCGAAACAAACAACTGTGATGGGTTTAATGGCTGACGTGCCGTAATGCGTGTGTCGTATTGCTTTTATTGTATAGGTTTAAATCTTTTTCAGACGGCCTTAAAGTTTCGGGCCGTCTGAATATTTGCGTTATGGCTTAACCGCGCTCTGCCAATGCTTTTTCTGCGATTTCAAAATCGGAGAAATGGTGCTTCACGCCTTGTACATCCTGATAGTTTTCATGTCCTTTACCGGCAATAAGGATGATGTCGTTCGCAGCTGCCTGCTCAACCGCATAACGGATGGCAACGGCGCGATCAACCTCGACGCGTTCAGGATTAGGTACGGCAGGCAGGATGTCATGGATGATGTCTTGCGGATTTTCCAAACGCGGATTGTCGCTGGTTACGACAACTTTATCCGCGCCCTGTACGGCTGCGGCACCCATCAGCGGGCGTTTGCCGCGGTCGCGGTTGCCGCCGCAGCCGAATACGCACCACAAAGCCGCACCCTGTGGTTTGATTTCCTGCAAGGTAGCTAGTGCTTTTTCCAATGCGTCAGGCGTGTGGGCGTAATCGACAACGACCAAGGGTTTGCCACTGTTCATAATGCAGTCCATGCGGCCTGAGGCGGGACGGATTTTTGCCAGCACATCCAATACTTTATCAAGCGGATAACCGTTGGCACAAAGCAAGGCGATGCAGGCGGCGAGGTTTTGCGCGTTGAACCGTCCGAGCAGGCGGGGGCGGCAGCGGCCTTCGCCCCACGGGGTTTGGAATACGGCTTCCATGCCGTCTGAAGAGGCGGTGAAATGAACAATGCGGATGTCGGCGTGTTCGCTGAAGCCGTAGCTGTAAACGGCCAAATCAGGACAGTCTTTTTTCAGACGACCTGCGAGTTCTGCGCCGTATTCGTCATCTACGTTGATGACGGCGTGTTTCAAGCCGTGCCAGTAAAACAGGCGCGACTTAATGGCGCCATAGGCTTCCATCGTGCCGTGGTAATCGAGGTGGTCGCGGGTGAGATTGGTGAAGATTGCACTGCGAAACGGCACGCCGTTGACGCGCGATTGGTCAAGACCATGGCTGGAAACTTCCATCGCGGCGGCTGTTGCGCCTTGCTGGCGGAAGCGGTAGAGCAGGGTTTGAACATCAACGGGAGCTGGCGTGGTATGCGTGGTCTCTTCCAATGCGCCCCAAAAACCGTTGCCGACTGTGCCGATAATGGCGGTTTTTTCGCCCAACAGATCGGCAGCTTGCGCCAGCCATTGTGTGATAGAGGTTTTGCCGTTGGTACCGGTTACACCCCAAACTTTAAGGCCGTCTGAAACATTGCCGTAAACCTGTGCCGCCAACATACCGGCGCGATGTTTCAGATCTTTAATGCCTTGATTAGGAACGTTCCATTCGGGATTCCATGTGAATTTTCCGTCATCATCCCAAAAAACAAAGGTGGCGCCGTTGGCAATGGCGGCAGGGATATAGCTACGGCCGTCTGTATATTCGCCCTGACAGGCAACGAAAATATCACCTTGTTTGATTTGACGGCTGTCTGAATGCAACAAACGCCCTGCTGCGTTTTCACACAGCAGAGGCGGAAAGTTGGTTTCAGCCAAGGGGGTTAACTTGCTGAACATAAACAATATCTCTTTGATTGTTTGGATTATGACGGTACTTTGACAGTAGCGGTATTACTTAAAGGCTTAGTCGGGGAAACGCCCAAGATGTTCAAGCTTCCGCTCATGACTTCTTTGAATACGGGACCAGCAACCACGCCGCCGTAATAGCCGTTGGCAGTCGGTTCGTCGATGGTAACGGCCACAATCACGCGTGGATTTTTAGCCGGAGCAAAACCGATGAACGTACCGACGTGTTTGTTGTCCACATAGCGGCCATTGACCAGTTTACGCGCCGTACCGGTTTTCGCACCTACGTCGAAACCATCCACAGCACCGGCAGTACCGGTACCGCCGGCTTCAGTAACGGAAACCATCAACTCGCGCACTTTTTTTGCAGTAGAGGCTTTGATGACGCGCTTGCCTTTAGGCGCAACCGCCTGTTTTTCAAAGCTGACCGGCAACAATTCGCCGTCATGGGTCAGGACAGTATAGGCACGCGCCAATTGCAACAGGCTCAATTGCAGGCCATAACCGAAAGACATGGTTGCCTGTTCGATTTTTTGCCATCTGCGCCAGCTTCTCAACAAACCTGCAGTCTCACCAGGAAAGCCTGAATGCATACGCACACCCACACCTAAATCGTGATAGAAATCGTACATTTCTTTAGGCGTAAACATGGCAGAAAGTTTACTGGTACCGACGTTGGAAGATTTTTGCATAATGCCGCGCACATCCAAAGTAGGATAAACGTGGGTATCTTGTACGGTAGCCGGACCGATTTTGTAAGGCAGAGTATTGAACGTATCGGTTGCATCCACTTTTCCGGAATCCAATGCTTTGGCAATGGTAAACGGCTTCATGGCAGAACCGGGTTCGATCATATCGGTTACAGCGCGGTTGCGGCGCTGTTCGCTATTGGCTTGGCCGGGCTGATTCGGATCGTAAGCCGGGCTGTTGACCAAAGCCAAAATCTCGCCGGTTTGCGCATCCAATACCACAACGGTACCCGCTTTGGCTTTGTGATAAGCCACAGCCTTGTTCAACTCGTCATAAGCCAGCGTCTGAATACGCTGATCCAAAGACAAAATCATGTCTTGGCCGTTTTTAGGCACGCTGTTGCGTGGAGAGTCGAGGCTGTCAACGATATTGCCTTTGTTGTCACGCAATACGACTTTCGCACCATCTTCACCGCGCAGACTGTCCTCACGGGAAAGCTCCAAGCCCTCCTGACCTTTGCCGTCGATATTGGTAAAACCGATAACGTGCGCAAACAGATTGCCCATCGGGTAATGGCGTTTCAATTCTTTTTGGAATGCGATGCCTTTAATGCCCAATGCTTTGATTTCTTCTGCTTTCTCGTAGCTGAGTTGACGTTTCAGATAAATAAAGCCTTTGTCTTTTTTAGACAATTTATTTTTCAAAACTTCAACAGGCACATCGGCAATGACCGACAGTTTTTCTAACTGCTCGTCAGTCGGCATTTCCTCCATACCGGAAGGCATGGCATACAATGATTCAGTAGGCGCACTCAAAGCCAATGTGGCACCATTGCGGTCGGTAATCATACCGCGTGATGCCGGCAGCGGAAGCGTACGCACAAAACGTTGGTCGCCCTGATTTTTCAAAAATTCATGCTGACTGGTTTGCAGATAAACCCCGCGTACCAACAGACCGGTAAATGCCAGCGCAACAGCGCCCAGCACCAAACCGATTCGCCCGTTACTTGTCAGCGGCTTTTTCGTTTTTGTTGTTCCAGACAGCATTTGAGGTTTATATTCGTTCTTAATTAACATGTTGGACTTCTCATGACTTAGCTGCTCAGTGAGCTATTAATTCCCGTAAACACCTTGAAAACAAGGCTATATTCTTATTTTTTGCGTTCCAGCATAGCCGTATTATGCGCACCAGGCGGAAGCAGATGTTGCTTTTCGGCCGCCACTTTAATCAGTTTGTGGTTTGCCAATCTTGCTTGCTCCAATTTCAAGCGCGCGTAATCCTGTTCCAACTGAATTTCCCGCTTTTGCGCCTTATCCAACTCGATAAAGTGCAAGCGCGACTGGTTTTGCTTAAACACTACGGCAAAGGCAGAAACCGTCACCAAAACCAGTAATAAAATATTCAACTTACCCATTTCAAACTTTCAGACGGCCTGTCAACAGAAACATCCCTTGCAACAATGCCGAAACGCTTTCCCTAGTCAACAACCGAAAATTCGCCGCTACTGCGCTCCGCCACCCGCAAAACCGCACTGCGTGCACGCGGATTAGCTTCAGTCTCTATCGAACCCGGTTTGATTGCTTTGCCCACAGCCTTCAAAGGCGGCTGAGGCAAATCCGCTTCCTTAACCACTGCCCAACGGGGCAAAGGCGCATGTTGCGAATATTTTTTAATAAACTGCTTCACAATTCTGTCTTCCAGCGAATGGAACGCAATGACGGCCAAACGTCCACCCTCTTTCAGACGGCCTGCAACCTGCGGCAAGACTGCCTCTACCTCTTCGAGCTCGCGGTTAATAAAGATGCGAACTGCTTGGAAGGTGCGCGTTGCAGGGTCTTGTCCGCGCTCACGAGTACGGACGTTTTGCGCCACAAGCTGCGCCAGCTTGCGGGTTGTATCGATGGGACTTTCCTCCCGTTGCGCAACAATGGCGCGCGCAATCTGGCGACTAAACCGCTCTTCACCATAATTCTTAATTACCTCGTGTAAATCCTGTTCGGATGCAGTTGCAATCCATTCTGCCGCAGACATCCCGCGGGTCGGATCCATCCGCATATCCAACGGCGCATCAAAGCGGAAACTGAATCCGCGGCTGCCATCGTCAATTTGTGGCGACGAAATCCCCAAATCAAAAAGCACACCGTCAATCTTATCGATGCCCAATTCATCCAAGGCCGTTTGAAATGTTTCAAAACCATTGTGTACGACACTGACACGTTTATCTTGCGCCGCCAGCTCATTAGCTACCGCAATCGCCTCGGGGTCTTTATCAAAAACAACCAAACGACCCTGCTCACCCAAACGCGACAAAATCAGCCGGGAATGCCCTCCCCTACCGAACGTACCGTCCACATAAATCCCGTCTTCACGGATTGCCAACGCATCCACCGCCTCATGCAACAAGACAGTAACATGCTGATAATTTTCAACTTTACTCACAATTGCAAATCCGTTTGACTCAATTGGAAAGCCAATTCATCAGGATCGATATCCAAAGCCTGATTCATTTCCTCTTCCCAATGTTCGCGACCCCACAACTCCATACGGTTTGCACGGCCAACCAAAGTAACTTCTTTTTCAAAATCCACGCGTTTGCGCAGATTGGCCGGAATCAAAACGCGTCCGGCGCTATCCCACTCCAAAATCTCCGCATTGTGCAGCAGTAAATTCTGATACCGTTGCAAAGCTTCATTGCCAGCTACTTTCAACTTCAAAATCTGCTCGGCTTTTTCTTCCCAAACGGGCTCGGGGTACATCAATAATTTTTTTCGGGAATCCAGTGTAACCACAATTGCAGGCGTATAACGGCGCAGCAAAATATCGCGGAATTTGGCAGGAATCGCCAACCGCCCTTTACTGTCCATACTCAATTCATGAGCACCGCCAAACACATCACACCCCAAATTCGATTAAAATAAAACTAGAGTGGGATTAAAAATCCCACCTTCCTAAAATATTTCGTTTTCACTTCTACGGAACACTTTTTGGGAAAAAGTAACCACTTTCACCCACTATGCCCCACTAACCGACACTATAAGAAATTTTGGCAATCAGGTCAAATCAACCCTTTATCTGAAATGAAACACTAAACACTTAAAATTCAATAGCTTATATATACAAAAATGCATGACAAATTAATATGCTAGCCATTTTATATGGCATAAAACACCATATCTAGTATTATTTATGTTTTTAAAATACTACATATAGTATTTTTACACCCGATTACCACCCCTCTCACAAGGGGCTATAATATACAAACAAATTCAAATTTTTTACATTATCTAACAGTCATGAAGCCACAACTCCCCCTCCCTTCCACTGATGCACAAGCCTCTTCAGCACACCTGACGAAGCTCATAAAAAACGAAATTGAACAACATCAAAACTGGATACCCTTCTCCCGTTTTATTGAGCTTGCCCTTTACACACCTCAATACGGTTATTACAGCGGAGGCAGCCATAAAATTGGTACGGACGGCGACTTCATTACTGCCCCAACCCTCTCCCCCTTATTCGGACAAACCCTTGCCAAACAACTTGCCGAATTACTGCCGCAAACAGCAGGCAATATCTACGAATTTGGTGCAGGTACAGGTCATCTCGCTGCCACACTCTTGCAAAATCTTTCAGACGGCCTGAATCATTACTACATTATCGAGCTATCGGCAGAGCTTGCAGAAAGACAACGTCAACACATTCTTGAGCACACATCTCCCGAAACAGCCGCAAAAGTCATCCACCTCACCACATTACCCGAACACTTTGACGGCATCATCATCGGCAACGAAGTATTGGATGCCATGCCGGTTGAACGCTTGATTTATCAAGATGAAGGGTTTCAACAAATCGGCGTGAGCCTAGAGAATGACGAGCTAATCGAAACCATCAGACCATTGACCCAAGCCGAACTGATACAAACAGCCTCCTTGTACCTCCCTCCTTTCCATTCATACACAAGCGAGCTACATCCTGCACAATATGCCTTTATCCAAACCCTGGCCGCCAAATTGCAGCGCGGCGGCATAATATTTATCGATTACGGCTTCGATGCCACTCAGTATTACCACCCGCAACGTAAAGAAGGCACATTTATCGGCCACTATCGCCACCATACCATCCATGATCCGTTTTTCAATATCGGCCTGACCGATTTGACTGCGCACGTCAATTTCACCGATATTGCACGCGCCGGCACGGAATCAGGTTTAGACTTAATCGGCTACCTGCCCCAATCCTATTTCCTGCTCAATCTCGGCATCACCGATTTGCTGGCACAAATCGGCAGCCCAGATTCAGTTGAATACATCCAAGCAGCCGCCGCAGTACAGAAACTGATACATCAGCACGAAATGGGCGAACTTTTTAAAGTGATCGCTTTTGGCAAAAACATCGATATCGACTGGGCAGGCTTTAGCCACGGCGATATTTGCCATAAGCTATAGCCTGACAACCTACTTTTTATTTTTTAAAAACAATAAGAAATAAAAAAAACCAAAATTAGCGCTTGCCAAATATTCAAAAAAAACTATAATAGCGACTTCACGAAACGGCGAATTAGCTCAGTCGGTTAGAGCAGAGGAATCATAATCCTTGTGTCCGGGGTTCGAATCCCTGATTCGCCACCAAATTTCGGGGGTATAGCTCAGTTGGTAGAGCGCTTGCATGGCATGCAAGAGGTCAGCGGTTCGATCCCGCTTACCTCCACCACTAAACAAAATAGCTCTTGTTAAATGCAAGAGCTTTTTTGTTTGGGCTAATTAATAACCGTTGCTCATTAATTTTGCCATTTCAATACCCAATCAATAAAGGCCGTCTGAAACATTTCAGACGGCCTTTTATCTTTTACTTACTTCACAAGCTTCAATACTTTTTTCGGTTTTTCTTCCGCAAATTCAGCTTTTTTATCTTCAGCTACCGCAACCTCGGCAAAAGCAGGCTGATATGGTTCTACCTCAAAACCCATACCCTCTCCACTTTCACGGCCAAATATACTGACAATATGACCGACCGGAATCCAAATCTCGTGCGCTACGCCGGAAAAACGGGCAGAGAAATTGACCCATTCGTTGTCGATATTCAAGTTATGGCTGGCGGTAGGACCGATATTTAAAACAATTTCATTGTCACGCACATACTGCATCGGTACACGGGTATGTTCATTTACCCAAGCTACGATGTGCGGTGTTTGGTTATTATCCAAACACCATTCATACAAAGCACGCAACAAATACGGTTTGGTTGAAGTTGCCATATATCCATCCTTTAGCGGCGCATGGCTTTTTCAGCCGGCGTCAATGCCTCAATAAAGGCTTCGCGTTGAAAAATACGTTCCGCGTACTTCAGCAAAGGCGCAGCAGATTTACCCAGTTTGATGTCGTAATAATCCAAACGCCACAACAGCGGAGACAAGGCAACATCAATCATAGAAAAGTCATCGCCCAAGATGTATTTGTTTTTAGTAAAAGATGGTGCCAACAATGTCAAACCATTGCCAATGGCTTCACGCGCTTTAGCTTGTTCTTTATTGGTAGATTCAGGGTTTTCCAGCACTTGCACTAAGCTGAACAATTCTTTTTCCATACGGTACAGTACCAAACGGCCGCGACCGCGCATAACAGGATCACCCGGCATCAACTGAGGATGAGGGAAACGCTCGTCAATGTATTCGTTGATGATGTTTGATTCGTGCAAAATCAAATCACGCTCAACCAGAACCGGTACTTGGTTATACGGATTCATCAAAGCCAAGTCTTCGGGTTTATTGAACACGTCCACATCTTTGATTTCAAAATCCATGCCTTTTTCATACAACACAAAACGGCAACGTTGGCTGAATGGACAAGTAATACCCGAATACAAAGTCATCATAATCTTCTACTCCTGATCAATCTTTTCAGACGGCCTTAAGCCTTATAAAAATTCAGAAAGAATTATACATAATTTCAAATACTTAATCCAGAAATTTAAAATAACACACTGTTTACATTAAGCAATTTTTAGATTTGCATTAATCCGACATAAATTGATTAAGCAAACAAAAAAGGCAAACCTGAAACAGGTTTGCCTTTTTGATTCAAAAGAATTAATGAACGTCTTTCCAGAATTCTTTTTTCAGGAAGTACGCCAACGGCAACATTACGGCAAACAGGAATGTCAAAACCATGTAACCGATACGGTGGCGTTGCAATTGAGCAGGCTCACCCATGTATACCAGGTAGTTTACCAAATCGCGCACATACGCATCGTACTCTTTTTGGATTACTTTACCATTAGGCAGACGACGGCTGTGCAGACCGGTAGATTCCCAATACAGTTTAGGAGTCAGGTTGCCATGCTCGTCTTTAATCATAACGGGCTGACCTTTGGCATCCAACTCAACGGCTTGAACACCTTGTTGCTCCCACAATGGGTGAGGCATACTCGCGCCGGCCAAAACGGTATTATTCCAACCGGTCGGACGAGTTGGGTCTTTATAGAAACCGCGCATATAAGCGTACAGGTAGTCCGCACCTCTAGAACGGGCAATCAGGGTCAAATCCGGCGGAGGCGCACCCAACCATTTGGAGGCATCTTTCGGATCCATTGCCGCTACCATGACATCACCAACGTTGTCTGTTGTGAACATCAGGTTTTTCTTGATTTCATCTTCAGTCAAACCGATGTCTTTCAGACGGTTGAAGCGCATACCGCTTGCAGAGTGGCAAGACAAACAGTAGTTTGTAAAGATTTGCGCACCGTGCTGCAGACTGACTTGATCACGCAGGTCGATATCGACTTTTTCGTAGTGTCCGCTGCCGCTGGCGACGGCTGCACTCATAGGCACTGCCAACAATAAGGCAGCAAACCAGTTTTTCAGAGTTTGTTTCATTTTCGCTGCCCTCATCAGATATTGGTTGCAAACAGGTAAGCACCGACAACGGTAATACCGACGTAAACAAAGAACATAATTTTTTGTTTAGTAGTGCTCATGGTTACGCGCTCAGGAACTGGTTTGTTGGTATCCAGTTTGGTATAGAACGGCATACCCAGGAAGAATGCAAAGTAGACGAAAGACAGGATACGTGCAACCAAAGTACGAGTATCAGTTGCTACCATTGCACCCAAAATACCCAAACCGATGAAGGCAATGATGAACAGAACCAACGCAGTTTTGAAGATTGGGCCGCGATAGCGGACAGATTTAACCTCGCCTTTATCCAACCAAGGCAACAAGGCGATCAGGACAACTGCTGCACCCATACCGATTACACCCCATACCTGAGTACCGGCAAAGGAAGGAATCGCACGCAAAATTGCGTAGAACGGAGTGAAGTACCATACCGGCGCAATGTGAGGAGGTGTTTTCAGCGCATTTGCTGCATCGAAGTTCGGCGCTTCCAAGAAGTAGCCGCCGCCTTCAGGTGCAAAGAACAACACAGAACAGAAGACAATCAGGAATACAACAACACCCAAGATGTCTTTAACAGTGTAGTAAGGATGGAATGGGATACCATCGCGTGGAATACCGTTTTCGTCTTTGTTTTTCTTGATTTCAACGCCATCAGGGTTGTTAGAACCCACTTCGTGCAGGGCGATGATGTGAGCCACAACCAAGCCGAGCAATACTAGAGGTACTGCGATAACGTGCAGGGCGAAGAAGCGGTTCAAAGTAACGTCGGAAACGTTGAAGTCACCGCGGATCCAAGTGGACAAATCAGGACCGATAACAGGGATGGCGGAGAACAGGTTAATAATTACCTGCGCACCCCAGAAGGACATTTGACCCCAAGGCAACAGGTAACCCATAAAGGCTTCTGCCATCAATGCCAAGAAAATCAGGGAACCGAAAATCCACACCAATTCACGAGGTTTTTTGTATGAACCGTAAATCAGACCACGGAACATGTGCAGATAAACGACGATGAAGAAGAAAGATGCGCCGGTGGAGTGCATGTAGCGGATAATCCAGCCGCCGGACACGTCGCGCATGATGTACTCTACTGCGGTAAAGGCAGCAGGCAGATGGTAGGCGTTAAGGTTGCCGTCCGGTTTGTAGTTCATGGTCAGGAAAATACCACTGACGATTTGAATTACAAGGACAAGCAGGGCCAAAGAGCCGAAGTAATACCAGAAGTTGAAGTTCTTCGGCGCATAGTATTGAGCCAAATGCTCATTCCACATTTTAGACAGAGGGAAGCGAGCGTCCATCCAGCCTAACAATGCTTTTGCTTTGCTATTGGTTTGGTTTGCCATAATTATCGTTCCTTATTTTTAGTCTTCGCCCACCAAAACAGTTGTATCGCTCAGATATTTGTAAGGCGGTACAACCAAGTTGGTCGGTGCAGGAACACCTTTGTATACTCGGCCTGCCATGTCGAATTTCGAACCGTGGCACGGGCAGAAGAAGCCGCCTTTCCAGTCTGCACCCAAATCCGCAGGGGCAACGTCGGGACGGTAGGTCGGAGAGCAACCCAGGTGGGTACAGATACCGATAGCGACGAGGAGGTTCGGCTTGATCGAACGGGTCTCGTTTTTACAGTTTTCGGGCTGATGATCCACTTCGGAATTAGGATCTGTAACTGCGCCATCCAAACTTTTCAAGTCTTTGAGCTGTTGATCTGTGCGGTTGACCAGCCAAATCGGTTTACCCTGCCATTCGGCAGTCAGCATTTGACCTGCTTCGATTTTGCTGACATCTACTTCGACAGCAGCACCGGCAGCCTTAGCTTTCTCCGATGGGAAGAAGCTGGCCACGAAAGGCGTAGCTACGCCTAGAGCCGCCACACCGCCTGCACCGCATGTAGCCAGTGTCAGGAAACGGCGGCGACCGTTGTTGATTTCTTGATTATCCATTATTCAGTCGTCCTAAAATTTTGGGAATACCGAGCCATTAAACAGCGTAATTCTACCTAGTTTGTTGTAATACTCAAAGCATTATTTAAAATAAGGTAAAGTTTTTATGATATTGCTCAATACTCAGGCAGGGTTGTTTTCATCAAAGTGAACCACTTCGATACCGAATTTTTCTGCCACGGCATCGCCTAAGGCACGGACGCCGTAACGTTCTGTCGCATGATGGCCGGCACTGATAAATGCCACACCCGTTTCATTGGCAAGATGATATTGCGCTTCCGAAATCTCACCGGTCAGATACGCATCGACACCTTCGTCTACGGCTGTCTGAAAAAATCCCTGCGCACCGCCGCTGCACCAGGCAATGCGTTTGATTTCGCGTTCAAGATCGCCGATAACGGTCGGCTTGCGGCCGAATACCGCCTCAATGCGTTCAGACAACTGCGCCAGCGTTTCCGTGGTTTTCAGACGGCCTGTATTCAACAGATTTTGCTCGCCGAATTGTTTTTCGAGCACCCAATCGAGTTTCTCGGCCAACTGCGCGTTATTGCCTAATTGCGGGTGCGCGTCCAGCGGCAGGTGGTAGCCCGCCATATTGATTTGGTGTTGCAGCAAGGTTTCAATGCGTGTTTTTTTCCAACCGGTAATCGTGACAGGCTCGCTTTTCCAAAACATGCCGTGGTGGACCAAAAGCATATCCGCCCCCTGCTCTACGGCAAAATCGATTGCAGCTTTGCTGGCGGTAACCGAAGTGGCGATTTTGGCAATTTCTTCTTTGCCTTCGACCTGCAAACCGTTGGGTGCATAGTCCTTAAACAGCCCGACCTGCAATATCTCATCGCACCAAGCCAGAATTTCGCGGCGTAAAGCCATATTCCGCTCCTTATATCTATCTTCAAAAACAGCTTCGCATTCTAACCGCAAAATCTGTTTATGCCTCAAATTCTTACATTCCGATTTCAGCAATCATTCCCAACATTAATCATTTGCACATCATCATGAATTATTTTAATATACACCACCTTACCCACAGGCCGTCTGAAAACACATGGACTCTATTATCGAATTGCGTCATCTCAAAACCTTGCTGGCTTTAGAAGAAACCGGCAGCGTTTCCCTTGCCGCCAAACGGGTTTTCCTGACCCAATCCGCCCTATCACACCAAATCCGCGCCTTGGAAAATTATTACGAAACGCCGTTGTTTGAACGTAAATCCACACCTTTGCGCTTCACGCCTGCCGGTATGCGCCTATTGCAACTGGCACGCGAGCTGTTGCCGCAGGTTGCCTCCGCCGAACGTGATTTGGTGCGGATTATTGAAGGCGAAGCCGGCGAACTCAGGCTTGCCGTCGAATGCCACACCTGCTTTGACTGGCTGATGCCGGCCATGGGCGAGTTCCGCCCCTTATGGCCGCAAGTTGAATTAGACATCGTTTCCGGTTTCCAAGCCGATCCGGTCGGGCTGCTGCTGCAACACCGCGCCGACCTTGCCATCGTTTCCGAAGCCGAGCCGCTCAACGGCATCAGCTACCGCCCTCTGTTTGCCTATGAAATGGTCGGCATCTGCGCAGAAGATCACCCGCTTGCCGACAAAGACATTTGGGAAGCGGAAGACTTTATCGACGAAACCCTGATTACTTATCCCGTCCCCGATGAGATGCTGGATTTGCCCAAAAAAGTACTGCTGCCCAAAGGCATTAATCCGCCGCGCCGCCACAGCGAGCTGACCATTGCCATTATTCAGCTGGTTGCCAGCAAACGCGGCATCGCCGCCCTGCCCTATTGGACGGTCATGCCGTATCTGGAAAAAGGCTACGTCGTCCACCGCAAAATCACTTCAGACGGCCTGCAAAGCAAACTTTATGCCGCCATTCGCACGGAAGATGCCAACAAAGGCTATCTGGACAACTTCTGCCAAATCACGCATGACCGCTGTTTTGCCGACTTGCCGGGTTTGAGCGAATTGGAAATGTAAACTTGAAACAATCAAAAGGCCGTCTGAACAATTTTCAGACGGCCTTTTTTAATATATACAAAAGTTTCACTGCTTCTATTCGGATTCATCCGAACCCAAACACGCCGACAAATCGATTTCAGACGGCCATGTTTTATCAGGCGTAACCCGAATATCGAAATGCTCGCCGCGATAGTCGAACACCAAACGCCAAGCGTGCAGAAACAGATGTTCCGCCTCATCGCCGCCATACAGCGTATCGCCCAAAATCGGACTGCCTATGCTTTTCATGGCCACGCGCAGCTGATGGGTTTTGCCGGTAAACGGTTGCAACACAAACAGGCGCAAACCGGGCTGCAGGCTTTGGCTGCTGAAACGGGTAACGGCAAAATTATCCTCGTCTCGCGTCAGCTTCCATGTACCGCGGCGCGAACGCGCCATACCGCCTTTCACCCAGCCCTGCTTTTTCGCCGGCTTGTGCGTACCGAGTGCCAAATAAGTTTTACGCATGGTTTTCTCGGCAAACTGTGCCGACAAAGCGGCCGCGCTGTCGCGGTTGAGCGCAAACAGCAACAGGCCGCTGGTGGCCTTATCCAATCGGTGAACCAGCCACACGCGTTCAACACCGAGCTGCTGCGCCAGCGATGCGGTCAGGCAAACATCCCCTTCCGATTCGCTGTGCACCGATACGCCGCAAGGCTTAGTGATGACCACAAAGTCTTTGTGTTCAAAAACAATGTCCCACATTTCAGACGGCCTTCAACACAATACCATCGCCAAGCAGGGTCAAAATACCCAGCAGGCAGAACAAAATACACGCAACAATGCGCACTGCTTTGGCCGGAATCTTGCGCATCAGCATTTCGCCCAAATACACGGCAGGCACAGAAGCAATCATCAAACCGGCAATACTGCCGAACACGACCAGCAGGATAGATTGGTATTTTGCCGCCAAAAGAACTGTTGCAATCTGCGTTTTATCGCCGATTTCCGCCAAGAAAAACAGGACGACCGTCGCCGTAAATGCGCCGTATTTCAGCCACTTGCCGTCAGGGTCTTCGTCTTTGTCCGGCAACAGCAGCCATAATCCGACCGCAATAAAACTGCCGCCGACCACCCATTTCATGACTTCGGGCGAAATAGCGGATGCCAGCCAGACACCGAGTGCGGCTGAAACAAGATGGTTCAACAGGGTTGCAATAAAAATACCGGCAACAATCGCGTTTTTGTGGGCAAAACGTGCTGCCAAAAAGAGCGCCAGTAATTGCGTTTTATCGCCGATTTCGGCAATGGCAACGCCCAGCATCGAGGAGAAAAAAGCTTCCATGATTTAAGATACTCAACCGAAAAGCGGGCAAACAAAAAGCGCTGTGCATACCGCCCGCAAGGGTATGGACAACGCTTACGTCTTGCCTGTCTTCCGATAAAGCAGAGAAGATACCGCTGCCACGGCCGCACAAGCCGATTATGTTGACAACGGTTTCGGCATTGCACCGAATGGCTACTCCCGTAAGAGTGAAGCGCGAATTGTAAGGCAAATCATGGCCTGAAGCAACAAAAAGAAAAACAAAAGGCCGTCTGAAACCTCATTCAAGCAGGTTTCAGACGGCCTGCGATTACTTGCCGCATACTTCAAATTTACGGCCGGATCCTTTGCCATTGTATCTGCCAAAACCATGCGGCATATCGTTTTCAATCACTTTAAACAAACCCGGGCTGGCTGTAACCCCTTCAGGCATATTATCCGGCAGGGCCTGACGCATCTTGGCAGTAGCAGCTTTAAAATCTTCCATATTGCGCCAACGGGCTACGTTGACCAAATGATATTTACCGTTTGGGTCTATATTTTGGTGCAGGCGCGTAGCTATATAGCCCGGCTGGGTTTTCAAAAAATCACGCGCTTTTCGCCAAGAAGCCAAAGCTTCGGCTTCTTTACCCTGCGGCACTTCAAAAGTATTAATGAGGACGACACTGTTTTGAAAGGCTTCACATTTTTCCTGCCACTGTTTGGCATTTGCAGTACAACCGACAGCGACAAAGGCAGTGGCGGCAGCGGCAATCAGAGCTGTTTTTTTACGGATATTCATATGGATAGTTCCTTATAGGTTTGAATTGATGTGAGATATTTAATCTCTTCCGAACATTCGGGGCATTACGGATTCGCCTTTGATGTGGTGGTAAACGACCATGCCGATATGTCCCAGAGACAAGAACAGCAACGAAAATGCCAGTGCTCCGTGAATCTGTCCTTCCTGAGTAATTTGTCTCATAACACCTGTGACTGAAACGGCAAGCATCAGAAGATACATTGCCCAATGTCCAAATTTGGCAGCCATACTGCCAACCGATCGATTGCTGGACTGGCGGATTGCCCGCATCACACGCCAAACAGACAATATCAGCAGAAGAAAGCCAACCGCCTTATGAGGATTAGTCAAAAACTTCAGACTTTCATCCATATTCCAAGCAATGGCGGTTGCAAACATAAACAGATAGCAGGTCGCCATAGTCCAATGCAGAAAGCGGGTTGTAGTGCCGTAACGTTGCGGAATATCAGGTTTCATGATGTTTTCTCTTAAATTAACAATTAAATGGATTTCAATTTGGGTTTACGGATAGAAAATCCGTCTTTCATGCTCAGTCCCAACAGCGTCAGATTAGCCATACCGGCAATCAGTTCTACGATTTGAACGATATAAAACACGCTGTCAAACTGTCCGGAAGAAGCGCGGTTATTCAAGAAAAAGGCACAAGGCAGCAAAATCAGCATTCCATTGGCAGCGATAAAGGGCATACGGCGGCGTTTCGCGGCAATCGCAGTATGTTTGCTTTTTCCACCCATTTTCATGCCTGTTGCACCTGCAACTGCCATACAAGCCATCAGCCCGAATAGCGCATAAACAATGGTTTGTTTTACAACAACGATGGTTTCATGCGAGCTGAAGAGTTCGCTTAATACGGTACTGATCCAAAATGAGGCGATGAATAAACATGCACCTGCTCCTGCCGCAGCATGGATTTTGCGTAAAGTATCGCGGTTCATAATATTTCCTTTGAATGTTTAAGATAGGCCGTCTGAAATTTATATAGCAAGCTATTAAGTTAAAATAAGTATAGCTTGCTATTGATTAATATAGCAAGCTATACTTGCGCTATAATTCATAAAGATCTGTTTTAAAAGGAAACAAAGTGAACGACTCATTCAAAGACCAATCAGCCGGCTATTTGATGAACCATATTGCCCGCCAATTTGCCATTTTATTGAGCGAAGGCCTAAAACCACTGGGGATTGCGCCTGCACAATTTCCAATTTTGATCGAGCTATGGAATAAGGACGGCTTGAGCCAACAGGAATTAGTTGAGCGTGCCGATTTGAAGCAGGCAACGATTGCCAACACTCTGGCACGGATGGAGCGAGACGGATTGATTACACGGGAGCCTAATCCTGAAGATGCACGCAGCCGTTTGATTATGCTGACAGAACACGCGCGTGCTTTACAATCAAGCTCCACCGAAATTGCCAAAGCCATCAACCAAGAATCCTTGGCTGATCTGTCTGCAGACGAGCAGAAACTGTTTTTGGAAATGGCACAGAAAATTATATTGAAACAACAAAAGATGATAAAAGTCTGAAAAATATAAAAAAGGCCGTCTGAAACTCAATGTAAACAGGTTTCAGACGGCCTTTTTCACAACGATTAATTATCGGAGAACAAATCGCCTACTTTTTCGCCTACTTTTTCCCAAAACGATTTTTTGCGCGGGGTTTGGCTGAGATTGAGGCCGGAGGAAATTTTTTCAAATTCTTCCAGCAACTCTTTCTGACGGTCAGTCAGGTTAACCGGTGTTTCAACCAAAATGTGGCAGTACAAATCGCCGGTCGAGCTGGAACGCAGAGACTTGATGCCTTTACCTTTCACGCGCATACGGCGGCCGGTTTGCGTTTCTTTCGGAATGTGCAGTTTGACTTTGCCGTCCAAAGTCGGCACTTCGACTTCGCCGCCCAATGCAGCAATGGCAAAGCTGATCGGCAACTCGCAATGCAAGTCCAAGTCGTTGCGCTCGAAGATTTTGTGCTGTCTCACGCGGACATTAACATACAAATCGCCTGCCGGTGCGCCGTGTTGACCCGGCTCGCCCTCGCCGCTCAAGCGGATGCGTTGACCGTCGTCGATGCCTGCCGGAATGTTGACTTCAACCGTTTTGCTGGTTTTGGTGCGGCCTTCGCCACGGCATTTGACGCAAGGATCTTTGATTTCTTTGCCTGTACCGTGACAAGTCGGACAAGTCTGCTGCATTTGGAAAATGGCTTGGCGGACGTGTACCGTACCTGTGCCGTGACAGGTCGAACAAGTCGATGCAGATGTGCCCGGTTTGGCACCTGAGCCGTGGCAGACATCACATTCTTCGTAAGTCGGAATGTTGATGCGTTTTTTCACGCCTTTGGCGGCTTCTTCAAGCGAAATCTCTATGCCGACCTGCAAGTCCGCGCCGCTGTAATCCGGCTGACGGCTGCCTGCGCTGCCGCCACCGCCGAACATTTGGCTGAAAATATCGGAAAAATCGAAGCCTTGCGCACCACCGAATCCGCCTTGGCCGCCGAAACCGCCAAAGCCACCGAATCCGCCCGCACCTGCGCCCTGTTCAAACGCGGCATGGCCGTATTGGTCGTACATGGTACGTTTTTCCTTATCAGACAAGGTGTCATACGCTTTTTGGACTTCTTTGAATTTTTCTTCCGCTTCTTTATTGTCAGGATTGCGGTCGGGATGGTATTTCATTGCCAGCTTACGGTAGGCTTTTTTGATTTCATCATCGCTAGCGCTGCGGGCAACACCAAGGGTTTCGTAAAAATCTTTATTGCTCATAATTTTGATAGTGTTAAGAATGAATTCAAACTGGGTGGGATATGTGGGCGAGTATCAAAAACTCAAGTCAGTATTTTCAAGGCCGTCTGAAATTGTGCTTTTCCGACATCCAAACATTCAGACGGCCTTTGTCAAACCGACAGGCCCGACAACCTGCTATAATCCCATCTTTATTTTTTCCAACGTTTTCAAGCGAAAAACAGAATGACCATGCAAGAACATTACCAACCCGCCGCCATCGAGCCTGCGGCGCAGAAAAAATGGGACGACGCCCGTATTTTCAACGTCTCCGAAGACGCTTCCAAACCCAAATACTACTGCCTGTCCATGTTCCCCTATCCCAGCGGCAAGCTGCACATGGGGCATGTGCGCAACTACACCATCGGCGACGTATTAAGCCGCTTCAAACTCTTAAACGGCTTCAACGTCATGCAGCCTATGGGTTGGGACGCGTTCGGCATGCCGGCGGAAAACGCAGCGATGAAAAACAACGTCGCCCCTGCCGCATGGACTTACGACAACATCGAATACATGAAAACCCAGCTCAAAAGCCTGGGTTTTGCGATTGACTGGGAACGCGAAGTCGCCACCTGCAAACCCGAATACTACCGCTGGGAACAATGGCTGTTTACCAAGCTGTTTGAAAAAGGCATCGTCTATCGCAAAAACGGCACGGTAAACTGGGACCCCGTCGACCAAACCGTGCTTGCCAACGAGCAAGTTATCGACGGACGCGGCTGGCGTTCCGGCGCGTTGATCGAAAAACGCGAAATCCCGATGTATTACTTCAAAATCACGGATTACGCCGAAGAGCTGCTCAACGATTTGGACAAGCTGGAACACTGGCCAGAACAAGTCAAAACCATGCAACGCAACTGGATCGGCAAATCTCGCGGCATGACCGTGCGCTTCGCCGTTTCAGACGACAGCAAACAAGGCTTGGAAGGCGATTACGCGAAATTCCTGCAAGTTTATACCACCCGTCCCGACACGCTGATGGGCGCGACTTATGTTGCCGTTGCTGCCGAGCATCCGCTGGCAACCGCCGCAGCCGCCGACAAACCCGAATTGCAGGCATTTATCGCCGAATGTAAAGCCGGCTCGGTTGCCGAAGCCGATATGGCGACGATGGAGAAAAAAGGCGTGCCGACCGGCCGCTACGTCGTCAATCCGCTCAACGGCAACAAGCTGGAAGTGTGGATTGCCAACTATGTATTGTGGGGCTACGGCGACGGCGCAGTGATGGCTGTTCCGGCGCATGACGAACGCGATTTTGAGTTCGCCACCAAATACAATCTGCCGAAAAAACAAGTGATTGCCGTCGGCGACAACGCATTCGACGCAAACCAATGGCAAGAATGGTACGGCGACAAAGAAAACGGCGTATTGGTCAATAGCGGCGACTTGAACGGCATGAATTTTCAGACGGCCTTCGACGCCATCGCCGCCAAGCTGCAAAGCCAAGACGCAGGCGAACCGAAAACCCAATACCGCCTGCGCGACTGGGGCATTTCGCGCCAACGCTACTGGGGCTGCCCGATTCCCATCGTCCATTGCGAAAAATGCGGCGACGTACCCGTCCCTGCCGACCAACTGCCCGTCGTCTTGCCTGAAAACGTCGTACCCGACGGCATGGGTTCGCCGCTGGCAAAAATGCCCGAGTTTTACGAAACCACCTGCCCATGCTGCGGCGGCGCGGCGAAACGCGAAACCGATACCATGGACACCTTCATGGAATCAAGCTGGTATTTCTTCCGCTACATGTCGCCCAAGTTCGCAGAAGGCATGGTATCGGCTGAAGCCGCGAAATACTGGGGTGCGGTTGATCAATACATTGGCGGTATCGAACACGCAATTCTGCACCTCTTGTACGCGCGTTTCTTCACCAAACTGATGCGCGACGAAGGCTTGGTCAATGTTGACGAACCATTTGAACGCCTGCTCACGCAAGGCATGGTCGTCTGCGAAACCTACTACCGCGAAAACGCCAACGGCGGCAAAGACTGGATCAACCCTGCCGATGTCGAGCTGACTTTTGACGACAAAGGCCGCCCCGTTTCCGCCGTTCTCAAAGCCGATGGTCTGCCCGTTGTCATCAGCGGCACGGAAAAAATGTCCAAGTCCAAAAACAACGGCGTCGATCCGCAAGAGCTGATTAACGCCTACGGCGCGGACACTGCCCGCCTGTTCATGATGTTCGCCGCACCGCCCGAACAGTCCCTCGAATGGAGCGACAGCGGCGTCGAAGGCGCACACCGCTTCCTGCGTCGTCTGTGGCGTACCGTTTACGAATACTTGAAGCAAGGCGAAGCAGTCAAAGCGTTTGCAGGCAGTCAAGACGGTTTGTCTAAAGAACTCAAAGACCTGCGCCACAAACTGCATTCCACCATCGCCAAAGTCAGCGACGACTACGGTCGCCGTCAGCAGTTCAACACCGCCATCGCCGCCGTGATGGAACTGCTCAACCAATACGACAAAACCGACACCGGCAGCGAACAAGGCCGCGCCGTTGCCCAAGAAGTATTGGAAGCCGCCGTACGCCTGTTGTGGCCCATCGTGCCGCACATCTGCGAAACCCTGTGGAGCGAATTGAACGGCGTGAAACTGTGGGAAGCAGGCTGGCCAACAGTCGACGAAACCGCCTTGGTTAAATCCGAAATCGAAGTGATGGTTCAAGTCAACGGCAAACTGCGCGGCAAAATCACCGTCGCCGCCGACGCATCCAAAGCCGACCTCGAAGCCGCCGCCCTTGCCAACGAAGGTGCAGTAAAATTCATGGAAGGCAAGCCTGCGAAGAAAATCATCGTGGTGCCTGGCAGACTGGTGAACATCGTGGTGTAAAGTCTGATTCGGCATTGATTGCTGTAATAAGAAAGGTCGTCTGAAAACTTGGGAACAGGGTTTTCAGACGACTTTTTTAAGGTAGATAGAGTTGTCTACATTACAGACCTCAAATAACTTAAATCTCAAAATCCTAAAAAAGTTCCCTTAGCCTGCACAACAAGATAATTTCGAAATATCTTTATCGAACGTAAGTGCAACTAATTTTAGCCCTTCAGCCATTGTTAAATATGGTGCTAGGGTTTCTGTTAAATCTTCTATCGTTAAGCCAAATTTAACAGCTAATGATGCTGCATAGATGACATCTCCTGCATTTTCAGATACAATATGAACCCCTAATACTTTTAGTGTTTCTGCATCTGCTACTAGTTTAAATACACCGGTTGTTTCACGGTTTACAATTGCTCTTGGAACAGCATCTAAAGGTAATACAGATGTCTTCACATCATACCCTTTCTCTTTTGCTTGTTCTTCTGTTAAACCAACCGTTGCAACCGTCGGATTCGTAAACGTAACAGCAGGAACTACCGATAAATCTATTTTTTTGTTTAATCCACCAATAGCATTATCAGTAATAATTCCACCTTCATAGGCTGCTACATATACAAATTGTGGTCCTAAAGTCACATCTCCTGCTGCATAAATCTTTTCATTACTTGTTTGACCAAAATCATTGATCAGGATTTCATTATTTTTTCCAGTTTCAACACCTGCTGCACTTAAATTTAAAGAATCCGTATTTGGTTTTCTTCCAGTGGCAACAAGTAACTGATCTGATTCAATGACTTCTCTACTGCCATTTACTGTTACGTAAACCCTTTTTATCTCTCCACTTTGTTCAACACGCTCAAAAGTTGCCCCTTTGACAAGGTTTATACCCTGTTCAATTAACGCTTTTTCAACTGACTCTGAAATCTCAGGATCATACTCCTTTAAAAGTCGCTCACTTCTTTGCATAAGCGTTATTTCTGAACCTAAATGATGAAATAGTTGTCCAAGCTCCATTCCAATGTATCCTGAACCAATTACAGTTAATCGTTTTGGTATTTTCTTTAACTCAAGAAGTGTTGTACTAGTTAAATAGTCCATTTTTTCAAGTCCTGAAATTTGGGGCAACGAAGGCGATGCACCTGTTGCAATTAAAAAGCGTTTTGCAGATAACTTTGCCCCATTGACCTCAACCGTACTAGCATCAACGAATTTTGCTTCACCTTTAATTAAATCAAAATTATATTCATCAATTAAATCCATATATTTTTGATTCCGAAGTTCGCTCACCAATTTATCCTTTTGCGTGATTAAACTAGCTAAATCCACTTCTCCAGCGGATGTTTGTAAACCTATAAACGGATTGTCTTTTGATAAATGATTGATTTCCCCTGCCCTAAGAAGAGTTTTTGACGGAACACAGCCAATATTCACACAGGTTCCCCCAACCGTTCCACGCTCAATCATTCCAACTTTTGCACCGTATTCTATAGCTTTAATTGCCGAAGAAAAGGCAGCAGCACCAGAACCAATAATAAGAAGGTCATAATTGTCTTCATTAATTAACGCCACGTTTTCTAGTGATGATACTTCTTCAATTTCTCCGGCTTGGTAATTTGCTTCATCAATCGCCTTTATTGCACTTTCAACCTCAATATCATCGGGCAGTTCAAATACTGCTTTACCACGACGATAACTAGACTCAATATTTTTAGCACCTATCTTTTCAAGTGCTGATTCTACGTGTTTTTCACAACCCGTACATGTCATTCCTGAAATGTTTACCTTAAATTTATTCATAAAAAAGCTCCTTTCGTTAATTAATCTCTCATGTTAATGTTTCTATTATTGGACACGAATGTAATTGCTTTTCATCTGGACATCGTTGTTTTAAGTCGTCTAACATAGTTTCAATTCGTTTTAAATCCTCTATTTGTTTTTGCACTTCCTTTTGTTTTTTAGAAACAAATTCGAACATATCTTGACAACGAACTTCATCTTTATCTACAACACCAAGTAATTTATAAATCTCGCTTAAAGAGAAACCAAGTTCCTGTATTCGTTTAATAAACCCAACACGCTTAACGTCATCATATGAATATATCCGATAACCAGCTTCCGTTCGGTGAGGTTCTTGTAATAAATTTTTTCGCTCGTAATATCTGATCGTTTCTTTATTAACTCCACATTTATCTGCAAACTCACTAATGCGATAAATCATCTTATTTCACCCCCTGAATATTATAAACCATGTACCATAGTACACGGTCAAGTAAATTGGACTATTTTATTTTTTTCCCAAAGTATCACTCGTATGTGATTGATACTTTTATATAATACTATTGATTATCCTAACATCCCACCAGAAAATCCGATTTAAACACCAGTTGTTTTTAAACTATTAAGAAAGTAATTCCACTATATATTCCGAAGACCCAAAAAACCATACGAATCAGTTAGATTCATTATCACAGTTCCCGTCATTAACATAGCCCTTAAAAGTTCAGGCAAAGAAATATCTAATGCGCTAGCCAAACGAATAAGATTTAATAGGGCGGGGTTACGCTCTCCACGTTCTATCATTCCGATATAAGTCCGGTGCATATTCACTTTCTCAGCCAATGCTTCCTGACTTAAATCCTGGAGTTGTCTTAAATGACGAACATGCTTGCCAAATTGTTTTAAAATTTCTGATTTCATGATGACTATTCTTAATGTTTGCAAATTAAATTCCACATACAATAAGTATCAACTTTAGTTCTAATACGAAAGGCCGTCTGAAACCCTATATTCAGGTTTCAGACGGCCTTTTTAACTGCCCGATTTTATTCGCCGTAATAGGCTTTGGTCAGGATTTCTTCCATATCGGCCACCATAGCGAGGCGTGGGTTGGCCGGGGTGCATTGATCTTCAAAAGACATCATGGCCAGCTCTTTTCTGCCGTCGAGGAAGGTTTTCTCATCGATGCCCTGCTCTTTCAACGACATTTTGATGCCGACGTTGACTGCCAGCTCATGGCAGGCGCGGGCGAAGGATTCGACGCCTTCTGCCGGTGTGCTGCACGGCAGACCTAAGGTACGGGCGATTTCCTGATATTTCAGGTCGGCTTTGTAGTAGTTGTACTTCGGCCAAGTAGCGGTTTTCTGCGGACGCGTGCCGTTGTAGCGGATGACGTGCGGCAGCAGGATGGCGTTGGCACGACCGTGCGGAACGTGATATTTGCCGCCGATTTTGTGTGCCATCGAGTGGTTGATGCCCAAGAACGCATTGGCAAACGCCATGCCTGCGATGGTGGAGGCATTGTGCATATGCTCGCGCGCTTCTGGATCGGCCGCACCGTGTTTGTAGGAGCGTTCGAGGTATTGGAACACGAGCTTGATGGCTTGCAGGGCGAGTCCGTCTGTAAAGTCGTTCGCCAGTACGGAAACGTATGCTTCTACGGCATGGGTCAATACGTCCAAACCGGTATCGGCGGTTACGCCTGCCGGAACTGTCATGGTAAAAGCAGGATCGACAATCGAAATGGTCGGTGTCAGTGAGTAGTCGGCAATCGGATATTTTTTGTCGCCGTCGCTAATGACGGTAAACGGCGTCACTTCGGAGCCTGTACCCGACGTGGTAGGAATGCCGATAAATTTGGCTTTGCGGCCCAATTCAGGGAAACGGAATGCGCGTTTGCGGATATCCATGAATTTTTGCACCAAGTCTTCAAAATCGACTTGCGGCTGCTCGTAGAAGAGCCACATGGCTTTGGCCGCGTCCATCGGCGAGCCGCCACCCAGTGCGATAATGGTGTCCGGCTGGAAGCTGCGCATCAAATCGGTGCCTTTATAGACGGTTTGGACGCTCGGATCGGCTTCGACATCGGTAAACAGCTGGATGGTCACTTTGTTTTTGCGTTGATGCAGTTGGTGGGTGATTTTATCGACAAAGCCCAGATCAACCATCGAACGGTCGGTCACAATCATGACTTTTTCGCAGTCTTTCATGTCTTGCAGATATTGAATGGAATCGCGTTCAAAATAGATTTTGGCGGGCACTTTGAACCATTGCATGTTGTTTCTCCGACGGCCTACTTTTTTGATGTTTAACAGATTGACTGCGCTGACGTTGCCGCCGACGGCGTTTTTACCGTAAGAGCCGCAACCGAGGGTCAGAGAAGGCAGGAAGGCGTTGTACACGTCGCCGATGCCGCCGAAGGTGGAAGGCGAATTCCAAATCACGCGCAGGGCTTTGACGCGTGAGCCGAACGTTTTGACCAATTCTTCGTCGGCGGTATGGATGGCGGCGGAGTGTCCCAAGCCGTCAAAGGCAACCATTTCTTCGGCAAACTTCAAACCTTGTTCGGTCGAATCCGCCTTAATCATGGCCAAAACAGGCGAAAGTTTTTCGCGGGTCAGCGGCTCATTCGGGCCGACTTCGCGGCATTCGGCGATGATGATGTTGGTTTTTTCAGGTACTTTAAACCCAGCCTGCTCGGCAATCCATGCCGCCGGTTTGCCCACTACCGCAGAATTGAGTTTCGCACCGCCGCAGCTGGCGCAATTCGCCGTTACGCCGAAGATAAACTCTTCGAGCATGGCTTTTTCTTTTTTGTTGGCAAAGTACACGCCGTAAGATTTGAATTCTTCGGCCAACTCTTTGTAAATCTCTTTATCGGCAATCACCGCTTGCTCGCTGGCGCACACCATGCCGTTGTCAAAAGATTTCGACATCACAATATCGTGTGCCACCTGTTTGATGTCCGCCGTTTTTTCAACATAAGCAGGTACGTTGCCCGCCCCGACGCCGAGCGCAGGTTTGCCACAAGAATACGCGGCTTCCACCATCGCATTGCCGCCGGTCGCCAAAATCGTTGCCACGCCCGGATGCTTCATCAGCGCGGAAGTGCCTTCCATAGACGGCTTTTCAATCCACTGGATACAGTTTTCCGGCGCACCGGCCGCAATCGCCGCATCGCGCACAATACGCGCTGCATGGGCGGAACACTGCTGGGCGGACGGGTGGAACGAGAAAATAATCGGATTGCGGGTTTTCAGCGCAATGAGGGATTTGAAAATGGTGGTGGAAGTCGGATTGGTTGTCGGCACAATACCGCAAACCACGCCGACCGGATCGGCAATTTCAGTAATACCGGTTACATCGTTTTCGCTGATGACGCCCACGGTTTTCAAATCACGCAGGCGGCGCACAACGTTTTCGCAGGCAAACAGGTTTTTCGTCGCCTTATCCTCGAACACGCCGCGTCCTGTTTCTTCCACCGCGTGCATGGCGAGTACACCATGTTTGTCCAGCGCAGCGATAGAGGCTTTGGCTACAATAAAATCAATCTGCTCCTGATCCAACTTAAGAAACTCATCCAACGCGCGCAAACCCTTTTCAACCAGGCTGTTTACCTCGGCTACGGCTGGGCTGACGACGTTGTCGGCTGATGCATTCATGGTGTATCTCCTTAATAAAAGGTGGCAATAAGGTCAATAAATTTTCACTACGATAACTATAGGTAATTTAGTTACATTTTGCTTTGACCTACATCACAAACCATGATTGAACTTTTCAGACGGCCATTTTATCGTTTATTCATTTTAATTCTTTGAAGTATAATATTTTTATCTACACAAAAACAAAGACGGTTATTCTTCGTCGCTTTCCTCGATAATTAAGATAAAAACAGAAAATCGATGTATTAAAATTACAAACGTAAATGAAAAAGGCCGTCTGAAAATATTTTTTCAGACGGCCTTTGTTTATATATGCCTTTTATTGGCTGATGTCTTCCAGCGTACGGCCTTTGGTTTCTTCACCCAATACCAAGATTACCGCCACAATCAGCAGCATAACCAGCGCAAACATCATAAAGATATTGCCGAAGCCACCGCTGTTGCCCACCATCGCCGCCACTACCATGGGCGCGAGTATGCCGCCGACGCGGCCGATGGCGCCTGCCCAGCCGGATGCGAAGGCACGGAAGCGCAAGGGGTAGAGTTCGGGGGTGTAGGTGTACAAAACGCCCCATGCGCCCAAGTTGAAGAAGGACATCAGGCTGCCCCAAACCATGACTTCGGCTGCAGTGGTGCTTTGCCCGAAAAACCATGCGCACACGGCGCAAGCGGCCAAAAAGCCTGCCAGCGTTGCTTTGCGGCCGATTCTCTCCACCAAAGCCGCGGCGGCAATATAGCCGGGCAGTTGTGCAACAATCATCACCAGCACATATTCAAAAGTTTTGACCACGGTATTGCCCTGCTCGACCAGCAGTTTGGGCAACCAAGTGAAAATGCCGTAATACGAAAACACGATGCCGAACCAAACCAGCCACAACATCAGCGTGCGCCGTGCAAACGGATGTTGCCAAAGTTGGAAGAAGCGGATGCGTTCGCGCGGGACGGCCGGTGCGGCAATGGCTTCTGTCGGCGGCGTTATGCCTGATTGGATTTCCAGCGCGGATACCAAATGATGAGCTTCATCGGTTTTGCCGCGGGAAAGCAGGTAAGGCACGGATTCGGGAACAAATTTCAACACCAACGGCACATAAAACAGGGGCAAGGCGCCGAATAAAAACGCGCTATGCCAGCCGGTTTGCGGAATAAAGAAATAAGATACCAGCGCGGCCAAGAGCCAGCCCAAGCCCCAAAAGCTTTCCAGCAAAACAATAAAACGGCCGCGTACTTTCGGCGGCGCATATTCGCTGACCAGCGACACGGCGACGGGCAGTTGACCTCCCAAGCCGACGCCGACAAAAAAGCGGCACACCAGCAAAACCGTCAAATCAGGCGCAAGCGCGCACAAACCTGTGGCAATGCTGTACACCACCATCGTGCCGGCAAAAACGGTTTTCCGTCCGAACCTGTCCGCCAGCCAGCCGCTAAATACCGCGCCCAAAGCCATGCCGACAAAGGCAATGCTGACAATCCAGCCTAACTGCGCCGGAGCCAACGCCCAATCTTTGCCCAAAGCAGGCAATACAAACGACACCAAGCCTGTATCCATGGCATCAAACAGCCAACCTATGCCGACCAAGACCAGAAGTTTGTAATGAAATCGGGAAGGCGGCAGATTGTGCAGCCGTGTCAGAATATCCATAGTTTCTTTCCTTTGTTTGCGTATTATTGAATTGGGTTTTATCAATAAATGCTTTAATTTCAGTAACAAACCTAAAACCAAGACATTGTATCGATTTTAACATTGGTACCATATGCAAAGAATAGGAAGCGCGTGTTTTTTAGATATTTTTATCGCCAGAACCGCACGCCCTATTAAAACTCTGAATAAGGGTTAACGGCAGGCCGTCTGAAACCGATGCTCCGGGTTTCAGACGGCCTGCCGTTTTTTGCAAAGGCTTCATGCTTGGGTTATGATGTTTATTTGTAATATGTAAACAGATGATTGCCTGTTTTTACATAACAGGCCGTCTGAAACAACGGAGAACGATATGAATGCGGTTGTAATTGCGGTCATCATCATGCTTGTGCTGTCTTTATCGCGCGTGCATGTGGTGCTCAGCTTGGCTGTCGGCGCGTTTGTCGGCGGCTTGGTGGCCGGTATGCCTTTGGAAAATGTAACCAACGCGGCCGGCGATGTGGTGCAGCAAGGGATTATTCCTGTTTTTAACGAAGGCCTGAAAGGCGGGGCGCAAATCGCGCTGTCTTATGCCATGCTCGGCGCGTTTGCCATGGCCATCACGCATTCCGGCCTGCCGCAACAGCTCGCCGGCGTGATTATCCGCAAACTCAACGGCGGTGAAGGCAATGCGAAAGGCGAAGGCGCGGTCAAATGGCTGCTGCTGGCGATTATTTTGTGCATGGGCGTGATGAGCCAAAACGTTGTGCCGATTCATATCGCGTTTATCCCGATGATTATTCCGCCGCTGCTGTTGGTATTCAACCGTTTGAAACTCGACCGCCGCTTGGTGGCCTGCGTGATTACGTTTGGTTTGGTAACGACTTATATGTTTCTGCCTTACGGTTTTGGCGCCATCTTCTTGAACGACATCATGTTGGGCAATATCCGCTCGGCAGGCATGGACACCAGCGGCATCAATGTGATGCATGCAATGGCGATTCCGGCTTTGGGCATGGTGTCCGGCTTGCTGCTGGCCTTTTTGCACTACCGCAAGCCGCGCATTTATCAAAACAATACCACTGACACGGAAGACAACCGCGCAGCAGTGCAACAACAAGAGCCTTCAACCTATCGCAGCTTGGTGGCGGCCGTGGCGATTGCCGTGTGTTTTGCCATTCAGCTTTCGTACGATGGTTCGCTGGTATTGGGCGCGATGTTGGGCTTTGCCGTGTTTATGATGTTGGGCGTGATGAACCGCTCCGCCGCCAGCGATGTGTTCGGCGAAGGCATCAAAATGATGGCGATGGTCGGCTTTATTATGATTGCGGCGCAAGGTTTTGCCGCCGTCATGAACGCGACCGGCGAGATTCAGCCTTTGGTCGAACACAGCATGGCTTTGTTCGGAAGCAATAAAGGCATGGCCGCCTTTACCATGCTGTTTGTCGGCCTGCTGGTAACCATGGGCATCGGCTCGTCTTTCTCCACCTTGCCGATTATTACCGCGATTTATGTGCCTTTGTGCATCAGCTTGGGCTTCTCCCCAATGGCTACCGTGGCCATCGTCGGCACGGCAGGCGCGCTGGGCGATGCGGGTTCCCCCGCTTCCGACTCGACACTCGGTCCGACCATGGGTTTGAATGCCGACGGTCAGCACGACCACATCCGCGATTCGGTTATCCCGACCTTTATCCACTACAATATCCCGCTGATGGTTGCAGGCTGGATTGCCGCGATGGTGCTGTAATATGAGCGATATTCAGGAATTGGAACACCGCGTCACCGAGCTGGAAATTCAGACGGCCTTGCAGGAAGATTTAATCGGCAGCCTGAACGACACCATCGCCAAGATGCAACAGGCTTTGGATTTGCAACAAGGTCAGTTGCGGCTTCTGTATCAACGGATGCAGGACAAAGGCGCAAACGGCGAACGCGAACCGTACAGCCTGCGCGACGAGATTCCGCCGCATTATTGATAAACTAAAAAAGGGCATGTTTGATACATGCCCTTTTCTTTCATAGCAAAGGCCGTCTGAAAGTCAATCAAGCTTTCAGACGGCCTTTTAAACAATCAAACCTTACAAACAAGCCAATTCGTTGGCCATTTGCTGCTCGACGGTTTCACGTTGGCGGATAAGTTTGTATCCGCTGCCGTCAACCAATACTTCCGCCGCACGGTTGCGCGTGTTGTAGTTACTCGCCATGCTTGAGCCATACGCACCGGCGCTGCGGATAAGCAGCAAATCCCCTTCTTCGCAGGCGATGGTGCGGTCTTTGCCGAGGAAGTCGCCGGTTTCGCAAATCGGGCCGACGATATTGGCCGTCAGAGGCTCAATGTCTTTGGTTTCGACCGCTTCGATGTGATGATAGGCATCATAAAGCGCCGGACGCATCAAATCGTTCATCGCCGCATCGACCATCACAAAGTTTTTCTCTTCGCCATGTTTGACAAATTCAACGCGCGTCAACAACGCACCTGCATTGCCGACCAAACTGCGGCCTGGCTCGAGAACCAATTTCAGATGGCGTGTACCCATCAGTTTTTGAACGGCTTGAGCATACGCGCCCAAATCAGGCACATTTTCGTCTTGATAAACAATGCCGACACCGCCGCCCAAGTCCAAGTGTTCCAACACAATGCCTTCGTCTGCCAGTTGGTCAACCAAGGCCAAAATACGTTCGCAGGCTTCGACAAGCGGGCTGAGGTCGGTCAGTTGCGAGCCGATATGGCAGTCGATACCGACGATTTTCAAATGGCTTTGTCGGGAAGCATGACGATAGGCCTCAAGCGCATCGGCATAGGCAATACCAAATTTGTTTGCTTTCAGGCCGGTGGAGATATAAGGATGGGTTTTGGCATCGACATCAGGATTGACGCGCAGGGAAACCGGAGCGACTTTACCCAAGCGCGCGGCAACTTTCTGAATACGGTCGATTTCGGGAATGCTTTCCATATTGAAGCATTTCACGCCTGCATTCAGCGCAAATTCAATTTCTGCCTCACTCTTGCCCACACCAGAAAAAATCGTTTTCGCCGCATCGCCGCCGGCCGCCAAAACACGCGCCAACTCGCCGCCGGACACAATGTCAAAACCGCTCCCCAAAGAAGCAAAGTGTTTGATGATGCTCAGGTTGCCATTCGCTTTAACCGCGTAGCAGACAAGCGGATTTAAAGCGGAAAACGCGGTTTGGTAGTTTTCAAATGCCTCGGTCAGCACAGATTTGCTGTACACATAAAGCGGCGTACCAAACTCTTCAGCAAGGTGTGTATAAGGTAGTTGTTCGCAGAATAAGGTCATGTTTGTGAAATCTTTTTTTAATCGTTGGTTTGAGTGGTCGGCTCTTTAGCCGTATCGAATTTCAAGCCGGTCTGAATCACGCCGAAGCGCGCCTTGTCGCCTTCTTTGGGCAGATAGAGGTCGCCTTTGTAGCCGCAGGCAGAAAGCAGCAGAACCGTTGCCGCTGCAAAAAATACGCCGTATTTCATCAGTAAAACTTTCTTCATCATTACGAATGTGGCAAGATTCGGTATCTTAAACAAAAACCACACAAAAAGCCATGATGACCGAAAGCGAATTCATCCGCCTGAGCGAAGAATTGTTTGAACACATTGAAGATCAAATCGATGAAAACGGCTGGGATTTCGACTGCCAGTTTGCTGGAAACGTGCTGACCATCGAAGCCGAAGACGGCACGCAAATCATCGTTAACCGCCACACGCCCAACCAAGAATTGTGGATTGCTGCCAAAAGCGGCGGCTACCATTTCGCCGAGCAAAACGGCAAATGGCTGGCAACACGCGACAGCCGCGATTTCTACGACGTTTTAAACGAAGCACTGAGTGAGGCTTCGGGCGAAGCAGTTGAGATTGCGGAATTGTGATTCAGTCTTCAAATATCCCTAGCTAAAAATCTATTTACCTCAAAGGACACCCAAATGCCTCTACTAGACAGTTTCAAAGTCGACCACACCCGTATGCACGCCCCTGCCGTACGCGTGGCAAAAACCATGACCACGCCCAAAGGCGACACTATTACCGTGTTTGACCTGCGTTTTTGCATTCCCAACAAAGAAATCCTGCCTGAAAAAGGCATTCACACGCTGGAACACCTGTTCGCAGGCTTTATGCGCGACCACTTAAACGGCAACGGCGTTGAAATCATCGACATTTCCCCGATGGGTTGCCGCACCGGTTTCTACATGAGCCTCATCGGCACGCCCGACGAGCAGCAGGTCGCCGATGCATGGCTCGCTTCGATGCAGGATGTTTTGACCGTTCAAGACCAAAGCAAAATCCCCGAGCTGAACGAATACCAATGCGGTACCTATATGATGCACTCACTTGCCGAAGCACACGAAATCGCCCAAAACGTTTTGGCACGCAAAGTAGCCGTCAATAAAAACGAAGAGCTGACATTGGACGAAAGCCTGTTAAACGCTTAATACGCTATGACAGCAAAGGCCGTCTGAAACTTTAGTATGACAAGTTTCAGACGGCCTAAGACCTTTTATTCTAATTTTCAACCTTTCAGCCACAGTTTTACACCGCCTAAAAATAAGTTGGCGGATGCTGACAGTGTACATAGTATAATTACACTTTGAACAAACAACCTGATTCTATTGCCTTTATGAAACCGTTTTTCTGCAAAACCGCCATTGCCATCAGCCTGACCCTCCCCGCCGCCGCCAACGCTGCCGAGTATGTCTGCAATGTTGAAGGCATTACTGTTTATGCTTCATACCAGATCAATGACGACTGTCGCATAGTTAAAACAAACAATGTAACAGAAAACAGCGTCGTTGCGATTCCAGGCGACACTCCGGTTTTAAAAACGGTACAAACAACAGAATTTAAAGCATCTGCCACTGACTACATTCATGCTTCTCAAGCAATGCCTGCGGTACAAACCCCAGTCGTTGTTGCTCGAAATGAATACGGTATTCCGGCACCTATTTCCATTCCGATGGCACAAACTCGACAAGCTGTGCCTGCAAATAAAACCATTGCAGACAGCGCAATCGTTTCCAACAATACGCCTGCTTTGGAAACATCACCCGTTGCAAAACCTGAAAACTATGTTGTCGATACTGCTGTCCACAACACAACTCCTGTCGTACAAACGCAGACGACTGCCGTTCAAGAGGACAACACTATTGTTCCTCCAATGCTCGCCGCACAAACCCAACCTACCATTGCGGCCAACAAAGCCATTGCAGACAGCGTAATCGTTCCCAACAATACGCCTACTCTGGAAGTGCCGCCCGCAATAAAAGCTGAAGACTATGTTGCCGATACTACTGTCCGCAATACAACTCCTGTTGTACAAACTCAGTCTAGTGCAACCCAAACAGAAAACAGTATTGTTCCTGTCATGCTTGCCGCACAAGCCCAACCTACTGCTTCTACCGAGAAAACAGTTTCAGACGGCCTTGCTATTATTAATGAAACACCAGCTGTTCAACCTGTTGTGCCTGCAATCCAAATCCCACAAGAGATTATTCAGAACTCGACAGCTCAGCCGCAAACTTCAACTAGCCAAAATAGCCATGCAGTAACAACTCAAGATGAAGCGCTCGATAAAACACCAGCCAAAGCTGAGACTAAGCGCAAAGGCAAAACTTATGCCAAAACATCTTCTCGACGCAAAGCTAAGTTTAGCCGTAGCAAAACCGATAAGTCTGCCGTTGTCCGCGCATCTGAGGAACAAGCAGCCAAACCTATTGCCACCGCTTCAACCGAACCAAGCACGCCGGCAACTGCCACTCCGGTAGAGCATGGCAAAACCACTGTCCCAACACCTTTTCCACAAGCATACAAACCGGCAGCCGATATTTTGCTGGATAAAGGAAATAGCGACAGCGATATCAAAATCCTGCCAAATGTACCGATTACAAGCGTAACCAACACAGCTGAAGCTGCCAATCCGCGCATCAATATTACCCTGCGCAACCGGCAGAACAAATCACGCAGTTCTTCATACAGCAAATACAAAGCCCCTGTGATCCGCACCACCCCTGTGGTTACGCCGGCACCTAAGCCAAGTCCTAAGGAAACCCGCAAACAAATATTGCAGACCGAAGTACGCAACGAACAGGCCGCTATTACCCGCCTTCAAACCCAGCTGAATGCGGCCAAACAAAAAGGCGACCAAATTAAAATCCAACAGCTGACCCGCACCATCAACGCCCGTAAAGCAAATATCCGCGCTATTCAAGGCGAGATGTCTCGTTGATTGGTTTTGGATACAAAAAGGCCGTCTGAAAATATTTCAGACGGCCTTTTTAATGGTGCAAACCTTATTTATTCAAAAGACAAATACTTTCTCTAAAATCATTTGCCGATCACGCCAAAGTACATTTCTTTACAACCCCACCCTCGTGCGCCATTACTTCTTCTATCCAATCAGCGATACTTTGCCAATAATATCGCGGCTTTTCAGACGTCCTATCAGCCTGCACCCCTTCATAATTCAATATAACGGGAACGCCCTGTTCTACACCAGCTTCAAGCAAAATCCAAATACTACCCTCATGGGTATCGGTATGGGCTGCTTGATGTTCATATGCCCAGCCAACCGCAGCTTGTCCGCCATTTTGCAAAGACTGCATCGCCAGAGATAATGGATGAAAGCAGGTATCCACATTGTTGTCAGCAGCTACGACCAAAGTTGCACCATGCGTGCCTAACGCTTGCGCGGCATGAAAAACGGGGGAGTTGTGCAGGTTGGCAATGAAGTCAAACGGCATCGCGGCGTGATGGTTCAGCACATTGTCTGCCATTTTTTCAAACACGGATGGCGAAGAAAACGGCGTACCGAGAAAAACGGTGCAATCAGGGCGGATTTCGCTTTGTTCCTTCAGTTGCCCTGCGCCAAGCGCGGCAATCAAACTCAAGCGGCTAAGACGGCGAGTGTCTATACTGCTTTGCTGCTTTAAGGTTTGTTTGAGGATTTTACCGCCGGTACCGGCGTCAGTATCAAAACGCACGGTGGCGGTAATACGGATATTAGGATTTACGGTTGCCATTGCCATACCAAAGATGTGTTGCTGCCGCCAAAACCAAACTGATTGGCCAAACAGAAAAAGCCACCTTTTTGTGAAGCTGCGCACTCGGAAAAACGAATTTCTCGCCCCTGATAATCGCTGCTTCCACCTTGTTTTAAAGCGGATAAAAGCAGGGCTGTTTCAAGTGCTGCCGTTGCGCCAAGCGTGTGTCCGATTTGCGGCTTGAACGCCATCAAAGGCGGCAGTGTACCGAATATATTTTCCAGTGCGGCCAATTCGGCGGCATCGCTGTCAGCCGTGCCGATGCCGTGTGTTTTAACAGCTGCAATGCTTTCAGGAGCGATGCCTGCAACATCCAAAGCGCATCGCATCACTTGCTCCTGCGCTTGGCCATCACTTTGAATCAGGTCATTACCTGTATTGGCGGCGTGTCCGATAAGTTTCAGACGGCCTGAAGAAGATTCAGGAGCAGCGGAAGATAAGGCAAGCGCGGCAACACCTTCGCCTAAAATCAAACCGTTTCCGCCAAAAGGCTGATAGTGTTCGGCCAGCAAACCCAAACTGTGAAAATGCAGCAAAGTCAGCCGGTTGAGGTTTTCAATACCAAGCACAAAGGCGCGCTCCGCCCCGCCGCACAAACAATTATCCGCCTGAATCAGCGCATGGGCAGATGAAGTGCAGGCAGTAGCGAAACTGAAAATCTGCTGATTGCCGCTGCGCCGGCGCAAATCTTCGGCGAGATAAAGCAGATTGTGTTCTTCTACCGCCCTATTGCCCGCAAAATAGCAGTTTTCATATTCGGAGATGGAATAGGAACTTGAACCGATAAACACCGGCGCATCATGCCAGCTTTCAGACGGCCAGCCTGCATTTTCGGCAGCTTGTCGCAAATGTTGTTCGGCAATATCCGCAAATTCCTTCCGCCCCAAACTGTCACCGGCAAATGCACGAAAATAAGCAGCCTGCTGCGGCTGGTTTAAAAACGTATAAGACACCGCATCAGGCCGTCTGAAATCCGTTTGCGGATTCAAGGCAGACGTGGCCGCCGTACCGCAAACCCAACTCACGCGCCATGCTCCGCACGGATAAACGCCGCCAAATCGCGTACGCACATCATATGTTTTCGCACCATCCGATCGCCCTGCAGGCGCACTTGGAAATACTGTTGCAAAGCAACGCTGATTTGCAGCGCATCAAGCGAATCCAAACCAACCGGACTGTCATCACCAAACAAAAGTGCATCGTCGGTGAAATCATCCATATCCACATCGTCGGCCTTGTCGGCTTCTTGCACGATTAACTTTTTCAATTCCGCCTCCAGCTCGTGCTCGGCCAGTGTAAAGGTGTAAGACATTTTTTAAACTCCCATTTTTATCTCATGACACAACAGCTTGTTTTAGCGAAACTCGCTACGCTCGTTTTCAGACGGCCTGAACTTTATGCAAAATCGCCCCAAAGCGTCTGCATGGCGGCGATGGCCGCAAGTGAGGCGGTTTCGGTACGCAACACCCGTTTGCCAAGCGTAACGGATTGAAAACCGGCATCAAATGCCTGCTGCTCTTCCTTCTCCGTCCAGCCGCCTTCCGGGCCGACCATAAACACGACCTTGCCGGATTGCGGCTGAACATCACTCAGTTTTTGTGCGCGGTTCAGGCTCATCAACAGTTTGGTCGTTTCCTGCGGCAACTGTTGCAGAGCCTGTGCATAAGTCGTCAGCGGCAAAACCTTCGGCACAATATTGCGGCCGCTTTGTTCACACGCAGAAACAACGATTTCCTGCCAACGCGCCACCCGCTTTTCAGCGCGCTCGCCGCTCAAGCGGACGACACAACGTTCGCTGATGACCGGGCGAATTTCTGCCACGCCCAATTCCACGCTTTTCTGCAAAGTGAAATCCATGCGCTCGGCGGCGGATACCGCCTGTACCAACGTAATGTTCAGCGGCGATTCGTTGTCCGTTGCCTCTTCACGCAGAATCCGCACGCTGGCGCGGCGTTTTTCCAAAACTTCGGGCAAAGCCGGATATGCCTTGCCATTGCCGTTGAACAACACGATTTCTTCCGTGTTTTTCACGCGCAATACATTCAAATGGCGAACCACATCATCGGGTAATTCGACCACGCTGTCGGGGCTTAAGGCAAAATCAACATAAAATCGGGGCATGGTTTCCTGCTTTATTCATGTATATAATTTAATGTATATAATTTAAATTTAAAATTTCATGAATGAAGTTGAAACACGGCGACATACTCCTGCCTGATTTCGATTTCATCCACTATAATTTAAAACTTCCCGAATTTTAATCCACTGTCACGCAAAACTGCAAAAAACAAGGATACGCCGTGCTATACCGTTTACAGAAAGTCGTCCGCCACATCGCCCAAACCGAAGTCATGCCGCGTTTTCTGAACACGCCGTCACGACGCAAGGAAGACGGCTCGGTTTTGAGTGAAGCAGATTTGGCCGCGCAAACCGCTTTTGCTGCCGCCCTTCCCTTATTGGAGGATTGTCCGATGTTGGGCGAGGAAATGAGCGTTCAGGAACAAACCCGTTTGTGGAACGAACATTCAGACGGCCTGTGGATTGTCGACCCTATCGACGGCACAAACAACTTCGTCAACGGTTTGCCGCATTTTGCCGTATCCGTCGCACTGGTTAAAAACGGCCACGCCGAATTGGGCGTGATTTACAATCCAGTCAGCGGCGAATGTTTCTACGCCGAACGCGGCAAAGGCGCATTCCTCAACGGTACGCCGCTGCCGCTGCGTTCGGAAAACAAAAAACTCAACGAATCCATTGCCGGCGTGGAAATCAAATACCTGCGTTCGGGTAAACTCGCCAGCCGCATGAATACCCTTGCCCCATTCGGCACGATACGCAGCATGGGCAGCAGCACGCTCGACTGGTGCTACCTCGCCAGCGGCCGCTACGATATTTACATCCACGGCGGACAAAAGCTGTGGGACTACGCTGCCGGCGCATTAATTTTTGAAGAAGCCGGCGGCTGCCTGACCACTTTGGAAGGCGACGATTTTTGGAGCGGCGAACATGTATTCAAGCGTTCCGTCATCGCCGCATTGCAACCCGAGCTGTTTCAGCAATGGGTGAAATGGATTCGAGAAAATCAGTAAAAATACCGTTTATCTTCAAAAAATCACGATTATCTTGCAACTTATTGAAATTATTTCACTTCTTAACAGCATTTAATACTAAAAACGGTAAAATATCAATCGCTGAAACAACACCGCTCTTTCATCCCTTTTGGGCGGTGCAGCAAGTAAGACGTTTTCCCGCAATGTATTGGCCATTCATACTTCTCCCTTAGTATGAATGGTTTTTTTTATCTGAAAAAACAGCTCAGGCCGTCTGAACTTTCAGACGGCCTGTTTACATTACTATTTGAAAAACTGTCCGCAACATGCCTTAAACTTTTTGCCAGAACCGCACAAACAAGACTGTTTCATCGTCGGCAAAGCAACGGTCAGATCAATAAAATACCAACGCCCGTCTATTTTCACAAACGCCGACAACTCATGATGGCACTCGGTTTGCCCGTTCTCCTCAAAATACGCCTCAAACTCGACCAAAGCATGCAGCTTGCCAAACGGCACATGACGGATAACCTTCAATCCAGACCACTGCGTCTGCTTACTCCACAACTCCAAATCCTGCTTGTCCAACAAATTCTGCTGCGCAGGGACAGTCGTGTCCACGATATAGTCGATTTCCTGCAAAACATACGCACTGTAACGCGAACGCATCAACTCTTCCGCCGTCAAGGCCGCCACCTCACACGCATGAAACGGTGCGCAACATTCCGTATAAACACGCCCCGACTGACAGGGGCAAAGTGTAGCCGTCATTTCTAATTACCCGAATAAATCCATTTCAAAATTATAACGCAAACCTGACTCAGGCCGTCTGAAAACGAGTGTAGCGAGTTTCGCTAAAACGAGCAAAGCGGGTTTTGCCAAAATAAACGCAACAATCTGATATAATGCGCCTTTTCGATTTTGACTATCCATAATGACCATTCCCATCCAAAGCATCAGCCGCCTGTTGCCGCAAACCCAATGTCGTGAGTGCGGCTATGAAGGTTGCCTACCCTATGCGCGCGCCCTGTCGGCAGGAGAAGCGCCGGTGAACCTGTGCGCGCCGGGTGGGGAAACCGTCATGAAAGACATTGCCGACCTATTGGGCAAGCCCTACCTCGCCCCGGCAAAAACACAAATCAAAGCCGTAGCCCTGATTGACGAGGCCGTCTGCATCGGCTGTACCGCCTGCATCCGCGCCTGCCCTGTCGATGCGATTATGGGCGCGTCCAAACTGATGCACACCGTCATCAGCGACGAATGCACCGGCTGCGGCTTGTGCGTTACCCCATGTCCCGTCGACTGCATCGACATGGTTCCCGTATCGCAGCCCTTCCTGCCGTCCGCACGCCGTTTCAGCACCTCTGCCGAACCGCGCTTTGCCGCCGCCGAACACGCGCAAAGCCGTTTTGAACGCCATACCGCGCGCAAACAGCGCGACGATGCCGAACGTAAAGTCCTGCTGGCGCAACGCGAAGCCGCCGTCAAAGCCAAACAGGCCGCACAGGCACAAACCCAAACAGCCGCAACAAGCGCCGCATTCAACCCTATGGGTTTGATTGCCAAAGCCATGGCCAAAGCGCAATCACAACAGGACAAACTCATCTCCTCCGACAACCGCGAAGACTTCAAAGCGCGCCAAATCGAAGAAGCCAAAGAACGCGCCGAACTGCGTCGCGCCCAACGTGATGCCAAATACGGCAACGAAGCCGAAAAAGCCGCCGCCATCGAATTTCTGCGCCGCTACAAAGCCGAACAGGAAGCGGCCAAAGAAGCGCGCTGATTTCCAAAACAACAAACCCATTCCGACCGCTTCAGGCCGTCTGAAAACATTGCACGAAAACCAATAACTTTATGACCACACAAGAATTTCCACACCAGCATACCGCCCATTGCGAAAGCGGTGTGATGTCCACCCTGCTCAAATACCATGGCCACAATTTAGACGAAGCCATGATTTTCGGCATTGCCCACGCGCTGACGTTTGTCTGGATGCCGCTGATCAAATTAAACGGCATGCCGCTGGTTTCCTACCGTACCGCGCCGCGCAGCATCATCAAAAATACCTGCAAAGCATTGGGGCTGAAATTATCCATCCGCAAATTTTCCGACGCACAAAGCGGACAAGCCGCATTGGATGCCGCGCTGTCTTCAGGCAAACTGGCCGGTTTGCAAACCTCCGTCTTCTGGCTGCCCTACTTCCCGCCGCAAATGCGCTTCCATTTCAACGCACACAATCTTTTAGTGTACGGAAAAGACGGCAACGACTACCTCATCAGCGACCCCGTATTTGAAACCGTACAACGCTGCGCCGCCGAAGATTTGCAACGGGCGCGCTTTGCCAAAGGCGTATTGGCGGCAAAAGGCATGATGTACACCTTGGAAGACAACAGGCCGTCTGAACAAATCATGGTAGACTTGCCCGCCATTATCCGCAAAGCCATACACAAAAACGCCAAACATATGCTCGCGCCGGTCTTTTTCATCGGCGTCAAAGGCATCCGCACGCTGGCCAAAAAAATCGAATCCCTGCCCGCCAAACAAAACGACAAATACCAAAAACTGTTTCTCGGCCATTTGGTGCGGATGCAGGAAGAAATCGGCACCGGCGGCGCAGGTTTCCGCTATATCTACGCCTACTTCCTCGAACAAGCCGCCCATATCTGCAACGAACCTGCGTTTCAGACGGCCTCAGAACAAATGACCACCATCGGCGACCAATGGCGTCAATTCGCAGCCATGTGCGTGAAGCAATGCAAAAAACCGTCTGAAAACGGCTGCCGCAACATTGCCGCGTTTTTGCGCAAGATTGCGGATGATGAAGAAGCGTTGTGGCGGGGATTGTTGAAATAATCAGGATTTATTCGATCCCGATTAATCTACCGTGAATTATTTTGACATTCAGGCCGTCTGAAAACTAAAAGAAATAAAAAATGCGTTACTTAGCCACTCTCTTATTATTGTGTTCCGCCTTAACCCATGCCGCGCCGCCGAACGGCTTTGCCTTGGTTCATGATGCCGACGGACACACCAACTTACGCGAAAGCCCCGATTTGAAAGCCAAAGTCTTGGCAAAAATTCCCAACGGCACACCGTTGGAATGTTTGGGTGACGGCGGTGAAGGCAGCCTGAGTTTCTGTACTGCCCAGCTGCAACAACCTGCCGCAGAAGACTACGGTTTCATCCATTACAGCCGTCTGATATTTCCCGCCTCCGACAAAAACTTCGTCCGCCTGCGCGAACAATCCGGTCGCGACGATACGCTGACTTTGTCCGGTAGCGGACAAACGGTACACATCGTTGCCCGCCGCATCCATCCAAAACTCAGCGACTTCTCGGGCATCAACAAAGACAAATACACCGCGCGTCTCTATCGAGGCAAACCTTTCTATGGTACAGACTACGACATTCCCAAAAGCGTGTTCGCGCTTGAACGCATCACGCTAAACGGTCAAGCAGTTCCCTCTGCCGAACTGCAAGGACTGTTCTCGCCCGATTTTGCCGCCACCGCACGCGGCAGCAATGTATATCAACGCTGGGAAGCCTATTACCGCCGCGGCGATAAGATGCTTTATCTATTTGGCAGACAAGGTTCGGACGGCGATCCTTTCGGCGTCTGCTTTATATTTAAGGACGGCAAATTCCAGCGCCGTTATTTATGGGGGACTGCGATTTAAATATCGCTCGAAAGGCCGTCTGAAACCATGATTCAAATCCAATCCCTCTCCCACCGTTATCCCAAAGCCGAAACCGCCGCGCTGGACAATGTGTCGTTCGACATTGCCGACGGCGAATGTTTAGGGCTGCTCGGCCACAACGGTGCGGGGAAAACGACGCTGATGTCGCTTTTGGCCGGCTTGCAGGAAGTACGGCAGGGCGAAATTTTGTTTGACGGCAAGCCGTTGCGCCTGTTAAGCCGCAGCGAGCGGCAGAAAATCGGTTTGGTGCCGCAGGATTTTGCGTTTTATCCGCAGCTTTCGGTGTGGGACAACCTGCTGTTTTTCGCCTCGCTTTACAAAGTGCGCGACAAAGGCCGTCTGGATGCGCTGTTGGAACAGACCGACCTGACCACCCACAAAAACAAGGCGGCAAAGCATCTTTCGGGCGGGCTTAAACGTCGTCTGAATTTTGCCATCGGCCTGATTAACACACCGCAACTGGTGTTCCTCGACGAAATCACGGTCGGCATCGACCCGCAGTCGCGCCGCTTTATCCTCGACAGCGTGACGGATTTGACACGGCAGGGGGTAACGGTGGTTTATACCTCGCACTATCTGTCGGAAATCGAGCAGCTTTGCGGCAAAATTGCGCTACTGCAACACGGCAAGCTGGTGTACCACGGCGGTTTGGACGAGCTTTTAAGCACGCAAACCGGTGTCGTGCGCTTTACCGTCGAACCGCCTCTGCCACCTCAGACGCTGGCCGCTTTGGGTGCAAAGCAAGTAGACAGCCGCGGCATGATGGAAACGGCGCACGATGCCGCCACCGTTTACGCCGCCCTGCAACAAAGCGGCGCGCAAATCCGCTACTTCCAGCAGGGACACGGTTCGCTGGAAACGTTTTACCTTGATTTTCTGCGCAAAGACGAGCCAGCAACAGATAAGCAAAACCCACAATGACGACTTCCTCCCTCCTCAAAGAACTCAAACTGCTCTGCCGCGACCTGCACGGTTTGGCCGTGTTGTTTGTGATGCCCATCGCCTTCATGCTGATTATGTCGTTGGCGCTGAGCCGCGACCAAGACCCGCACACCGACAGCCGCATCGCGCTGGTCGGCGCGGCAGACGACAGCGTCAATACCGCGCTGGCCGCCGCGCTGGAAAAAGAGCAGATTCATGTTACGCGGATGCCGTCTGAAAAACTGACCGACGCGCAAAACGGCCTGCATGACAAGCGTTTCCAACTGGTGCTGCATAACCCGAACCCCGCTTCCGACAAAATCACCGACAACAAAGCCTTGCAAATCTATGTACCGCCGGATACCGAGCCTTCATGGCTGGCGGCGGTTAAAGGCGTTTTGCAGCAGCACTACACACAAACGCGGCTGGACGCCTATTTCGACAACAACGACGGCATCAAAATCGACAATAAAAAATTGCCCCGCTCCATCCGCAAAGACATCCAGAAAAAAGTCGATGAAAAAAACGACGAACAATTCGCCGCCGTGCGCAGCTTTTTAGATAACAAAATGCTGGAAGAACACTATCTGAGCGCAGGTAGCGGCATGGTGGAAAAACCCAACGCCGTACAGCACAGCGTACCCGCATGGCTGATTTTCGGTATGTTTTTCATCATGATACCGCTGTCGAACGTCATGGCGCTGGAACGCCAGACCAACACCATCACCCGCCTGCGTCTCGCCCGCGCCTCCGCGTCCGGCCTGATTGCCGCCAAACTCGTCCCCTATTTCCTGATTAACCAACTTCAGTTTGTCGGAATGCTGCTGCTCGGCCGCTACCTGCTGCCCGAAATCGGCGTGCCCGCCCTCATACTCAACGGCAGCCTTGTTCCCTACGCGCTGCTGTCCGCCGCTGTCAGCGCCGCCGCACTCGGCTATGCGCTGTTAATCAGCGTCTGCGCCAAATCCACCGAACACGCCGTCGTCCTCGGTGGCGGCGGCATCATCCTGATGGCGGCAATCGGCGGCATTATGGTGCCTGCACACGTCATGCCAGAAACCATGCAGCAACTCACTTGGATTTCCCCGATGGCATGGGGCTTAAAGGCTTTTCAAGAACTGCTGCTCAACCGCAGCGGCTTGGACGGAATCGGCCGTTACCTCATCCTACTTTCAGCATTCTCTTTTGCCACGCTGACTGCTGCCGTATTGGTTTATCGTAGGCAGTTGCAAACGCAGGTTAGGTTTTAAACGTTTGTCTGCCCTAAGTAGAAAACTTATTTCTCAAAACCATTCCTATAAAACTTCAGGCCGTCTGAAAATATCTTTCAGACGGCCTGATGCTTGATGTGCTATGGATTGTTTCAATAACAAAATATACTCAACAAAATTCTAAAATCCAAACGCAAAAAAACCCGCTTTTTTCAAAGCAGGTTTTTTATATTTGGTGGGTCGTGAGCGATTCGAACGCTCGACCAACGGATTAAAAGTCCGCTGCTCTACCGACTGAGCTAACGACCCGATAAGCTGTGCATTATAGAGATGGAGCGCACAGCTGTCAACACCTTTTTTAAACTTTTTTATTCGACGACGATTTTTGGGAAGCGGCTGCTGAAGTCTTTGCCTTTATCGGCAATGGCCAGAGCGATTTGGAAGGCGGCTTCGGTGTAGATGTCGGCGATGGTTTGGTTGTTTTCAAACAAGGCTAAAGATGTGCCGCTGTCCATGGCTTCGCGCACGGGCAGGCTCAACGGAAGCTGGCCGAGCAACGGTACATTCAAACGCTCTGCCAAGTTTTTGCCACCTTCTGCGCCGAAGATTGCTTCGGCATGGCCGCAGTTGGTGCAAATATGGACAGACATGTTTTCCAAAACGCCCAAAATCGGAATATTGACTTTGTTGAACATATCCACGGCTTTCCGTGCATCAATCAGGGCGATGTCTTGCGGCGTGGTGACGACAACGGAGCCGGTTACGGGGATTTTTTGCGACAGGGTCAATTGGATATCGCCGGTACCGGGCGGCAGGTCGATGAAGAGATAATCGACATTGTCCCATTCGCTTTGGAACATAAGCTGTTGCAAGGCTTGGCTGACCATCGGGCCGCGCCAAACGACGGCTTGGTCGGGATCGACCAGGAAACCGATGGACATCACTTGAATGCCGCTTTCGGCTTCAACGGGAATGAGTTTTTTGTTTTGTTGATCGGGTTTACGGTCTTGTACGCCGAGCATGGTGGGCTGGCTTGGGCCGTACAGGTCGGCATCGAGTACGCCGACGCGCGCGCCCATTCTGGCCATTGCGGTGGCAAGGTTGGCAGTGGTCGTTGATTTGCCGACGCCGCCTTTACCGGATGCAACGGCAATAATATTTTTCACGCCTTTGATGGTCGCCACGCCGGGTTGAACTTTATGCGTACCGATTTCGGTATCGATACTCAAGTGAATGTGGGTATCGCCGGTATGCGAAATGACGGCTTCTTGAACGGCGTTGGCAATGTCTGCGGCAATATGGGCAACTGGAAACGCGAATTTCAGGCCGATATGCAGGCCGTCTGAATGCTCTTCCAGAAGCGAAACGGCTTTTTCGCTGCCCAAAGTGCGTATTGTGGTGGGAATCAACACGGCATCGAGTGCGGTTCGGATGGCTGGGATATTCATAATCTGCCTCTTGAATGTGGGAAATTGTTTATGTGCGCGATTTGTCGTGCGACAAATCTGCCAAATTATACCCTTGAACACCATGCAAGGGATACGCCCGAAAAACTTCAGGCTGCCTGAAACATCGGGCAGCCTGAAAAGAGGGGCAACTGAAACGCGGCCTTATTCGCTCAAGAGCGCAATGTCGGCAACTGCGTTCATTTGTTCTGCCAAGCGGTTCAACAGGTTCAAACGATTTTGCTTCACGGCGGCATCTTCGGCCATCACCATCACGCCGTCGAAGAATGCATCGACTTGCGGCTTGACGGAAGCCAGCTCGGACAAAGCAGTTTGGAAATTGCCTTCGGCAACGGCGGCGGAGATTTTCGGCTGCAAACCTTGCGCGGCGGCGTACAGGGCTTTTTCTTCGTCCTGTTGCAGCAGGCTTTCGTTAACCGCACCCAACTCGGCATCTGCTTTTTTCAGCAGGTTTTGCACGCGTTTGTTGGCTGCGGCCAATGCGGCGGCTTCGGGCAGCTGTTTGAACGCGGCAACGGCCTGCAGTTTCGCCACTACGTCATCCAAACGGCGCGGCTGTTTCGCCAATACGGCGGCAACGATGTCTTGCGGATAATCGTTTTGCAACAACACGGCCAAACGCGCCTGCATGAAGTCGGCGGTTTCAGACGGCGTTTTCTCGTTAAGTAAACCTTGTGGGAAGCTGTTGAAGGCCGTCTGAATCAGTTCGTTTACGTCCAAACCGTACTGCATCAGCATACGCAAAATACCCAATGCAGAGCGGCGCAGGGCGTAGGGGTCTTTGTCGCCGGTCGGAATCAGGCCGATGCCCCAAATGCCGACCAAGGTTTCCAGTTTGTCGGCCAAAGCAACGGCGGTTGCCACTTTGCCGTTCGGCAGGTTGTCGCCGGCAAAACGCGGTTGGTAGTGTTGCTCGATGGCTTCGGCGATTTCTTCGGTTTCGCCGTCCAAGCGGGCATAGTATTTGCCCATGGTGCCTTGCAATTCGGGGAACTCACCGACCATTTCGGTTACCAAGTCGGCTTTGGCCAAACGTGCGGCGCGCTCGGCTGCGGCGGCATCCGCACCCAAAGCTTTGGCGATGTGTGCGGCAATGCTTTGCAGACGCTCGATGCGTTCGGCTTGAGAACCAATTTTGTTGTGGTAAACCACGCTGGACAATTTTGGCAAGCGGCTTTCCAAAGTCGCTTTTTGGTCTTGTTTATAGAAGAACTCGGCATCAGACAGGCGCGCGCGCAAAACGCGTTCGTTGCCTTGGATGATGTGTGACGGGTCTTCGGTTTGCAGGTTGGACACCAGCAGGAAGCGGTTCATCAGCTTGCCGTTTTGATCGAGCAGCGGGAAGTATTTTTGGTTTTGCTGCATGGTCAGAATCAAACATTCTTGCGGTACGGCGAGGAAGTGTTCTTCAAAACCGGCTTCCAATACCACAGGCCATTCGACCAATGCGGTCACTTCGTCCAGCAATGCTTCATCGGCGGCAACGGTCGCGTTCAGACGGCCTGCCTGCTCGTTCAAGGCCGTCTGAATGGCGGCTTTGCGTTCGGCAAACGATGCTTCTACTTTGCCTTGCTCACGCATTTGTACAGCGTAGCTGTCGGCATTTTCAATGGCGATTTCGCCACTGGAGAGGAAGCGGTGACCCAATGTTTTGTTGCCGCTTTGCAGACCCAAAACGCTGACGTTTACGATGTCGCCACCGTGCAGCACAATCAGGCTGTGTACAGGACGAACGAAGGTAAATGTGCTGCTGCCCCAACGCATGACTTTAGGAATCGGCAGTTTTTTCACTGCGGCATTGATGATGTCTTCCAAAAGTTCGCCCAATGGTTTGCCGGTTTGGACGTACTCGTAGGCGTACACGTCTTGCTTACCGTCGTTGATGATGGTCAGGTCTTCAATTTTCGCACCCGCACCGCGCGCAAAACCTTCCAAAGCCTTAGTCGGTGCGCCGTCTTTCATGGCATTCGCCACTGCCGGGCCTTTTTTCACAATTTTTTGATCGGCTTGAACGGCTTTCACGTTTTTGACTTGAACGGCCAAACGGCGCGGAGAAGCGTAGGCAGTATATTCAGCTGCGCCGTCAATCAGTTGCGCTTTTTCCAAGCCTTCGGCAACGGAAGCGGCAAAATGGTTGCCCAGATTATTGAGGGCTTTTGGCGGGAGTTCTTCAGTGAGAAGTTCGATTAAAAGGGTTTGGGTTGTCATGTGCTTATCGTTAAATAGGAAATTGGTTGGCGTCTGAAAACGGCATCATGCGGTTTTCAGACGCAAGGTTAATTGAATTGACGGCGATTTTATCATTTTCAGACGGCCTGTGGCTGTCTTTCACAAACAATTTGCCCGATTTTCAAGCAACTTCGTCCGCAACGGCTTCAATTTGCGGCGCGGATATATGGCAAACCGCTGGTTTCGTCGTATTCGGGAATGTCGCTTCCGGCAAACAGCGCACCGGCCAAACGCACAGCCGCGCCGGTAACGGCTGGAGAAATCATAAAGCCGTGGCGGAACAGGCCGTTGACTTCAATCAGGCGGCGTTCGCGGTTGAAGCGGATTTCGGGATTGTGGTGGTTTAAAGTCGGGCGCAGGCCGGTGGCCAGTTCCAAAAGGTTCGCCTCGCCAAATGCCGGATGCACGGCGTACAGCGCGGACAAAAGTTCCAAACCGGAACGCACGCTGGCCGGCGCTTGGCTTTCGCTTTCAATTTGGGTCGCACCAATCACAAAAATATGGTTTTCCTTCGGCGCGATATACAAAGGATAGCGCGGATGCAGCAGACGCACGGGGCGGGACAGCTCGATTTCGGGTGCGTAAACGCGCGCCACTTCGCCACGAACGCCGCGCAAAATGCTTTCAGACGGCCTGTTCCACGCGCTCTTTGCGCCATAACCGCGGCAGTCGATGATCCAATCGTATTGCGCCGCCAAATCTTCGACTTCGCGTTCGCACGACCAATGACACGCTACATTCATTGATTCCAAAGCATCGGCCAGCACATTCAATACCTGCCGTCCGTCCAACTGCCCTTCTGTCGGCAGATACAGGCCGTCCGAAAACCGCCCTGCCAGTTGTGGTTCGTTGGCCGCAATTTCATCCGCGTTCCAACGTATGGTTTCATGTTCCGCCACACCGCCGCGCTTCAAATGACGGGCAAACTCGGCAGAAAGCGGCTTGTCCTGCGTGTGCCAGACAATCAGGCTGCCGTTTTCCTGCATCATCACCGGCGTATTCAGACGGCCGATAATCGCGCGCCAAAGTGCAATGCTTTGTTTGCCCAAACGGATGACTTCGGGCGTTGCCTCCACCGCTTCGGCAGACGGCGCCAACATGGCCGCGGCAACATAAGCGGCGGCTTGCGCGCCGTTGCGTTCGCCTTTCTCAAACAACTCGACCGAAATGCCCTGCTCTGCCAGTTGGAACGCCATCAGACGGCCCGACAGACCGCCACCGAGTACTGCAACCTTAGACATCAGTTTCTCCTTGTTTTTAATATATAAATAAGCGACATATTTTAGAACTTGTTTTGCTGTATCACAATATCAACAGAAAATGAAAATAGTTTTTTCAGATCTTGCTCGGGCTGAATCAGTAATAAGTAAACAAAAATCTTCCCTCCACACCCGAAGTTAACTGCTTCAAGCTGCCAATCAGCTTTTATAAAAATATCTTCTTTACATAAAACCTACTATTTAGAGTGAGTTTATCGTGGCAGTAAATTGTGTTGCCGTGCAGGCTTTTGACGCTGAATACGCCCGCCTGTTTATCCGAACTTCACTTCTGCCCCGAATACTTCCTGCCACAGTTTTCGCACATTGCCATAGTGGGTCAGCAATTCGTCCGTCACTTCGGTTTTTTTGGCATCGCGCAGTTTGGTGTTGTGTTGCTGCTGACGGTAGAAGCGGTAGGCGGTGCGGCTTTGTTCTGCAAGGGTTTTGTCGATGAGGCCGCAGTCGGCGGCGATGTTCAACAGGGCGATGTTGCCGTAGTTGTCGAGAAGTTGCGGATATTGGCGGGCATAGGCAAGGATGAGGTATTGGACGATAAATTCGACATCGACCACGCCGCCGCGCGCGTATTTGACGTTGCTGTCGGCTGGGGGATGGGTGGGGAACATTTTTTCGCGCATTTCGATGATTTCGCCTGCTAAAACGGTTTGGTCGCGTTCGGCAGTCAGCATCTCAGTACGGATACGATCGAAGGCCGTCTGAACATCAGGCGTACCGCAGATAAAACGGGCGCGGGTGAGGGACTGGTGTTCCCATGTCCATGCGTTTTCGCGCTGGTATTTTTCGAAGGCGGCGATGCTGTGGGCGAGGAAGCCGGCGTCGCCGTTGGGGCGCAGGCGCAGGTCGGTTTCGTAGAGGCTACCTGCGCCGGTGGCGGCGGAAAGCCAGTTGGTTAGGCGGCGGGCAAGGCGGCTGTACACGTCGCCTGCATCGGGATGCGGGTCGTCGTAAAGATAGACCAAGTCGAGATCGGAGGAATAGCTGAGCTCTTTACCGCCCAGTTTGCCGTAGCCGATGATGGCAAATTGCGGCGTGTCGCAGTGTTTTTTGGGCATATCCGCCCACGCGCACGGCAGGGCGGCAGCGAGTATGGTATCGGCAAGGGCGGAGAGCTGGTCGGAAAGTGATTCTACCGTCCACAATCCGGCAAGGTCTTGAACGGCGAGGCGGAAGACTTGGGCGTGTTGGAAATGGCGCAGTGTGTCCATTTGCGCTTCGGTGTCGCCGCCGCAGGCTTTAAGGTCGTTTGAAAGGGCGGCGGCGAGGGCTTGCCAGTCGAACGCGGTATCCAAAAGCTGCGCGCTGATGAGTTCGTCCAGCAGAATCGGGTATTTGCTCAGATACGCCGCCACCCATGAGCTTTGGCTCATAATCTGCGCGAGTTGCGCCAAGGTTTGCGGATGTTCGTTGAGGAAGGCGAGATAGGCGGAGCGGCGGCTGATGTTTTCGAGGAAGTCAAACAGCCGCATTAATGTGTCGGTCGGGTTGGGTTGCGCTGCCGCCGCCTGTACCAACAACGGCACAATGGCGTCAAAACGCGGCTGGGCGTGTGCGGAAAGGTGGCGGTATTTATGGCCGTTGCGGATTTGGTTGAGCCGCGTGGCGATGGTTTCGGCGTCAAACCCATATTCTTTCAGACGGCCTAGCCGTTCTTCTTCGTCGGGTTTTTCCTGCCATGCCCATTGCCATTCGCTGTTGCTTTGAGTTTGTTCTTCGGGTTCGCTCAAGATTTCGTTGAACAACTGATTGACTTTGTTCCGATGAACATTGAGGCCGTCTGAAAAAGCGGCATAGCTGTCGAAACCCATGCTTTCGGCAAGCAATTGTTGCTGTTCGGGCGAGGTCGGCAGGGTTTGGGTTTGCTGGTCGTCCCAGTATTGCAGGCGGTGTTCGACGTCGCGCAGGAATCGGTAGGCGGCCAGCAGGGTTTCGACGTTTTCAGACGGCATGATGCCCAGCTCAGCAAGTTTCTTCAGCGTTTCCTGCGTGCCTTTCAGTTGCAGCGCGCGCATTTGTCCGCCGCGTATCATTTGGAAAATCTGGGCGATAAATTCGACTTCGCGGATGCCGCCCGCGCCGAGTTTGATGTTGTCCGCCATGCCTTTTTTGCTGACTTCGCTGCGAATTTGGCGGTGCAGGTTGCGCATTGCTTCATATGCGCTGTAATCCAGATATTTGCGGAACACAAAGGGGCGCACCAGCGCTTTGATGTCGTTCGGATACGGCGTAACCACGCGGCCTTTGCACCACGCATAGCGTTCCCATTCTCGCCCTTGCGTAATCAGGTATTGCTCCAGCGCGGTTTCGCTCAACACCAGCGCGCCCGAATCGCCGTCCGGCCGTAACCGCATATCAACGCGGAACACCTGCCCGTCGGCGGTAATGTCGTTCAACAATGCAATCAGTTTCTGCCCGACTTTGGTGAAAAACTCTTGATTGCCGCGTTCGCGCCTGCCGTCGGTATCGCCCGATTCGGGGTAGATAAAAATCAAATCGATGTCGGAAGACACGTTCAGCTCATAGCCGCCCGCCTTGCCCATCGCCACCACGCTCAAATGCTGCGGCGATTTGGTATAACGCCCGATCGGCGTGCCGTACATATCCCGATAATAGGCGTAGGCGAAATCCAGCGCGGTATTGACGGCAAAATCGGCAAACAGCGTAATCGTGCGGGTCACTTCGTTCAAATCGCTGATGCGGTTGATATCGCGCACGATAATCTGCGACACGACATAACGACGCAACTCGCGCAACTGCCGCGCTAATTCTTCCTCATTTTCTTCCGCACGGATTTTGTCCCAATCGGCAAAAGCTTGAAAATCAGCTTCGGTCAACACCTTGTCCAACATGGGCAGGAAAATTTCGGGCTTGAGTTTGCCGGAATCAAGGTTGCGGGCGAGAAAAAGGGAATAACGGCGGGCAGTATCGAGGCGGTTCATAATCTTTGCCTGAATAAACAGAAAAGACCATCATAGCAAGGTTTCAGGCCGTCTGAAACCCACGCTTTCCCCTATCCGTGCAATCGGCTAAAATACCAACCTTTGCAACCCTACATAAGGAAACCGCCATGACCCGTATGGTTCACTGCGTCAAACTCGGCAAAGAAGCCGAAGGCATGAAATTTCCGCCGCTGCCCAACGAATTGGGCAAACGCATTTTTGAAAACGTTTCCCAAGAAGCATGGATGGCTTGGACCCGTCACCAAACCATGCTCATCAACGAAAACCGCCTAAGCCTTGCCGATCCGCGCGCACGCGAATACCTCGCCCAGCAGATGGAACAATACTTCTTCGGCGACGGAGCAGATGCCGTACAAGGCTATGTTCCGCAAGAGCCTAAATAAGCATTGAAAAGCCAAGGCCGTCTGAAACCCGATTTTCAGACGGCCTTTAAAATTCCCGATTGCCCCGCATATTAGACAAATAGAACAGATAAATCATACAAACCCATGATTCTCTGTTAAAATCCAAATTTCATTCATTTCAATCCACACTGGAGCAAACGCCATGCAAAACGACGTTTACGACTATACCTCGCAAGGCTCGGTTGCCAAAAATACCGTCCTGCAAAAAACCTACCGCCTGCTCGGCCTGTCTTTCATTCCTGCCATTGCCGGCGCATTCTTTTCCGCCAAAACAGGCTTTAACATTTTCGCCATGTTCGGTTCATACTATGTTGCCCTGGCTGCCTTCTTCGGCTTTTTCTACGGCATGACCTTCCTGATCGAGAAAAACCGTTACAGCAACGTCGGCGTAGCCCTGTTGATGATCTTCACTTTCGGCATGGGCCTTGCCATCAGCCCTATGTTGCAATACGCCCTGGCGATTAACAACGGCGCGCAAATCGTCGGTACGGCCGCCGCTATGACCGCCGGTGTATTCTTCACCATGTCCGCCATGGCACGCCGCACCACAATGAACATGAACAAACTCGGCAGCTTCCTCGGTGCCGGTGCGATAGTGCTCATGATTGCCGTTGTGGCCAACATCTTCCTCAACATCCCAGCCCTGAGCCTGACCATCGCGGCCGGCTTCGTTGTCTTCAGTTCCCTGATGATTATGTGGCAGGTGCGTACCGTTATCGACGGCGGCGAAGACAGCCACATCAGCGCGGCGCTGACCATCTTCATCTCCATCTACAACATTTTCAGCAGCCTCTTGAGAATCCTCATCTCTATTAGTGGTGACGACTGATAAAGCCGCAAAGGCCGTCTGAAATTTCAGACGGCCTTTTTGATTTTTGACATCACCGGCAAACTCCCCTATCCTGAACGTACACAAACCCCATTCCCAACCCAAAATGACCACGACCACTCCGCGCCGTGCCGTGTACGCAGGCAGCTTCGACCCTCCCACCCTCGGCCACCTGTGGATGATACAGGAAGCCCAGTCCCTCTTTGACGAACTCATCGTCGCCATCGGCACCAACCCCGAAAAGCGCAACACCTACACCATAGAAGAACGCCGCGCCATGCTCGATGCCATTACCTACCCCTTCCCCAACGTCCGCATCAGCGTGTTTGAAAACCGCTTTTTGGTCGATTACGCCCGCGAAGCCAACGCCAATTTCATCGTCCGCGGCATCCGTTCCGCCGCCGACTACGAATACGAACGCTCGATGCGCTACATCAACAGCGACATCGCCCCCGAAATCTCCACCGTCTTCCTAATGCCGCCGCGCGAAATAGCCGAAGTGTCCTCCACCATGGTCAAAGGCTTGGTCGGCCCCCAAGGCTGGCGCGACATGATAGGCCGCTATCTCCCCGACCCCGTCTATCAAAAAATCCTGCAAGACCACGAAACAAACACATAAAACAAAGGCCGTCTGAACATTTCAGACGGCCTTCCAATTTTCATTGATTATTTACGGGCAGACGTCAACGCCTGCAGGTTTTGATTCAACGTTTCCATGTCCAACCAACCGGCGGCAATAAACAGCATCAAAATCACCGTACCCACACACAACACGCCGAAACCATACAACAGATAGCCCACCAAAACACGGCCCACCGTCGCATTCCCCATCCACATCAAACCGCGCACCTGCACCACAAACACCCAAGCCTGCCACAGCAGCGCAAACGCAGCCAACGCCGGCACATACAACACCAGCAACAACGGCAGCAGCAAAGCCTCAGACACCAAAATAAAGCCCCACAAAGGCAGCCGGGGCGCACCGTAATAATGCAGCACCTTGCGCATCGAGCGGCTCAACACCAACCATTTCACAATCACCAAAATCACCGACAGGCACACCGCCGCCGCGCCACTGCCAAACAAAGGCGACATACTGGCCGCGTTCACCACACCCAACAGCAGCAACACCGCCGCCATCACCAAAGGCGAATACAAATACGTCTCCGGCGAACGATAGCGCAAACGCAAAACATCCCACATATCACGAACAAACACATACAGCATGGCATAAATCCAAAGCAAAAAAGCCGATTGTATCTTAGGCCGTCTGAAAATCAAACCGGCAAACCTAAAAACTGCCAATTAAAACGAAAAATAATTCAATACAAAACAAAATCTTAATTTACCCCCTCAAAAATAAAGCCTACAACCGCTTGCACAAGGCAACGAAATTTGGTTTAATTCACATCTCGCAACGAAACACGCGAAGGCCAGATAGCTCAGTTGGTAGAGCAACGGATTGAAAATCCGTGTGTCGGCGGTTCGATTCCGCCTCTGGCCACCACCAACCGCCTTGAAGCGGTTATTTTTTTGTCTATACAATTTGCACGCATGTTTTAAGCGCAAATCCCGTTCCAGACCATGCGTCCCGATTTCCACACAAGGCCGTCTGAAAAATTTCAGACGGCCGTTGTTCATGTTGGCATGGCATAAAAATCCGCTTCTCCGCTCCATTCCGACAGAATACGGCGCTTCCATCCAAATCGGTTGAAACCTTCGTGAACATACTGAATATGAATAAAGTTCAAGGCAGGTCGGTTTACTATATAATACCGTCCAAACCAACCATAACTTACTCATTGCAGGGAAGATAATGAAAAAAGTGCTGATTGTGCATTACTCGCAAACGGGGCAGCTCTCCAGCCTGGCTCGAAATTTTGCCGCGCCGTTGCAAACAGCCGGGATACAGGTCGATTGCGTCAATATTGTACCGGAGCAGGCGTTTCCGTTTCCGTGGCCGTTTTGGTGTTTTTTCGATACCTTTCCTGAAACCGTCCATTTAAAACCCGCCCCGATTCTGCCGCCGCAAATTCCATCCGAAGATTACGATGTAGTGGTCATTGCCTACACCGTTTGGTTCCTCTCTCCTTCGCAACCGATTACCGCCTTTTTGCAACGCGAAGAAACGCGCCGCCTGTTAGACGGCAAACCGGTCATCACGCTTATCGGCTGCCGCAATATGTGGCTGGGCGCGCAGGAAAAAATGAAATCTTTGCTGAAACAAAACGGCGCCAAACTCATCGGCAACATCGTAAAAATCGATGACTGCAACAGCGCGGCAAGTTTCATTACCACGCCCGCATGGATGCTGACCGGCGACAAACGCTATTTCCGCTCCCTGCCCTCCGCCGGCATTGCTGAAGAAGAATTGGCGGATGCGGCGCGGTTTGGTACGAAATTGCGCGATACACTATTGAACCAACAGCCTTTGGACGAAACCCTGTTTCAAAATATGGGCGCGGTGACAGTCAATGAAAAACTGATTTTCAGCGAACGCGCCGCCGGTCGCAGCTTCTTCATCTGGGGCAAGCTTTTGATGGCGGCAGGCCGTATTTCTCCGCTCTTGCGCCGTGCCTTGTTGTGCTTCTACATCGTCTTTTTATTGGCGATGATTTTGGTGGTTTTACCCATCAGTGTAATTTTGAAAAAACTGCTGCATCCGCTGCTCAAAGGCCGTCTGAAAAAGCTGGCGGACTATTATGAACAACCGTCAGGCAGATAATCTGTTTCAGACGGCCTCAAACCAGGAATCCATCATGCCCGAAGTTATCCACTACCCCGAACGCCGTCGCTTTCAAATCGACATTGACGGTTTGGAAGCAGGCTATATCAGCTATACCGAACATAATGGCGGCTGGGACGTAAACCATACCGTGGTCTCGCCCAACTTCCGTCATCGCGGCATTGCCAAACTGCTGGTGAGCGCGCTGATGGAATACGCCGAAACACACCACATCCCGTTGACTGCAAGCTGCGACTACGCGGCGCGGTTTATCGGTTGATTATTTTGACAAACACATCATGACATCGAATAATACTCTCAAAGACGTTTATCTCAACCGCGTTTCTGCCTTTTTGCCCAATGCCCCTGTCGGCAATGACGAAATGGAAGCCGTCCTCGGCATGGCAGGCGATGTACCGTCACGCGTGCGCCGTATGATTTTGCGTTCCAACGGCATTTTGTCGCGCCATTACGCCATCGACCCCGAAAGCCGCCGCACGACGCACACCAATGCCGAGTTGGCCGCCGAAGCGGTCAACAGCCTGTTTGACCAAGGCGTTCCAGCAGAAGCCATCGGCAGCCTGGCCTGCGCCACTTCCTATCCCGACCAAACCATGCCCGGACACGGCGTGATGGTGCACGGCTTGCTAGATATGCCTCCTTGCGAAGTGTTCAGCATGGCAGGCGTATGCGCGGCAGGTATGGCGGCAATGAAACACGCCTACAACGCCGTGCGCACCGGCGAACACGCACATGCAGTTTCCGTTGCTTCCGAAAACGCCTCGGCGGTCATGCGCGGCGAAGTATTTCAAAGCGAAACCGACCATAAAAAACTGGAAAACGCTTCCCCCGAAATCGGGTTTGAAAAAGACTTTTTGCGCTGGATGCTGTCTGACGGCGCAGGCGCGGTGTATCTGTCCGACCGCCCCAATTCAGACGGCTTCAGCCTGAAAATCCATTGGATAGACCTGCTTTCCTACGCTAACGAAATGCCGCCCTGCATGTATGCCGGCGCAGAATTCCGCGACGGCGTATTTGAAGGCTGGAAACACGCCGATGCCGATTACGGCCGCCGCCACAGCCTGATGGCGGTCAAGCAGGACGTCAAACTGCTGAACGAAAACATCGTCCGCTATACAGTGGAAAAACCCCTCTCCCAAATCGCCGCCAAACACGGCATCCGCGCCGAAGAAATCGATTGGTTCCTGCCCCACTACTCTTCCGGCTTTTTCCGCGACCGCCTTTCAGACGGCCTGAAAAACATCGGCTTCGACATTCCGCAGGAAAAATGGTTTACCAATCTGAACAGCAAGGGCAACACGGGTTCGGCCTCGATTTACATCATCCTTGAAGAATTTATGCGCACTTTCCCCATCGAACACGGCCAAAAAATCCTGTGTTACGTTCCGGAAAGCGGACGCTTTTCAACATGTTTCATGCTTTTGGAAGCAGTAAAGGCCGTCTGAATGAAAATTGACGACATCCCTCAAGACAACAGTGCCAGCTACCACGGCCACCGCAAAGTCATCTACGGCACCCGAGACGGCCACTACGAAGCGGCCACCAGCAACGGTTGGCAGGACGAAGCCTACGCCACCGAAATGGCGGTATGCGAACTCGATGCCCAAACGCAGGCCGCACGCGAAGCTGTCGAAAAAGGCGAATATTCGCCGCTGTACTACCATATGTTCCGCTGCCGTTATGATGAAACCGGCTTGGCCATGGCGGCAGGCGTATGGAAATGGCAGCTGCGTCGGCATTTCCGTCCCGAAGTGTTCGCCAAACTACCGGCCAAAACCCTGCAAAAATACGCCGATGCCTGCCAAATCAGCATAGACGGCCTCAAACAAACCGATATTTAAAGTCCCTCATGATTACCCTGCATTCGCTCGACCAATCCCGCGCCCTGCGCATTGTTTGGCTGCTTGAAATCCTCGGTACGCCCTACCGCCTGCAAACCTACCGTCGTCATCCCGACACTTTGCTCGCTCCTGACGAACTCAAAGCCATCCATCCCTTGGGCAAATCGCCCTTGTTGGATGATGACGGCTTTATCTTGGCGGAAAGCGGCGCGATTACCGACTACCTGATTCAAACCTACGGCGACGGCCGTCTGATGCCCGAACGCGGCAGTCGCGAATACTGGCAATATCAACGCTGGCTGCATTATGCCGAAGGTTCGCTAATGCCGTTATTGCTGCTCGGACTGGTGTTCCGCCGGATTGAAAGCGCGCCCATGCCGTTTTTCGTCAAACCGATTGCCCGCAAAATCAGCGGCAGCGTCAAAAGCAGCTTTATCCATCCGCAAGCCGCCCTGCATTTTGCCCATATCGACAGCGAGTTGGAAAACCGCGAATGGTTGGTCGGCAACAGCCTCAGCGGTGCCGACATCATGATGAGCTATCCGCTGCAAGCCGCGGCCGACCGCTTCGATTTTACCGACTACCCCAATATCCGCGCTTATTTGCAACGCATCGAAGCGCATGAAGCCTACCGCCGCGCCGTTGAAAAAGCAGGTTCGCCTTTATTGAAACTCGACAAATAAAACAAGGCCGTCTGAAACGTTTTCAGACGGCCTGAAACCTTGGTTCACTTATCAAATAGCTTTGCCGTAAACGGCGTTTTTACCAACGCTCCGCCCGAATGCTTTGTTCCCCCTCGACGTTCCACTATAATGGCAACCCATATCCTTCTAAAAAATAACATCATGCCAACCGACAACCGCCCGACTCTTGCCATCGACACCAGCACATCCTTTCTGTCCATCGCATTGGAACATCAAGGCGAAATCCGCCTGTTTCACGAAAACGTCGGCACCAAGCAATCCGAACAAATCCTGCCGCAAATCGAACGTCTCTTTAAAGAAGCGGGCATCACGGCCGCCGATTTGGGCTGCATCGTCTATGCACAAGGCCCTGGCGCATTTACCGGCCTGCGTATCGGCGCAGCGGTTGCACAAGGTTTGGCCACGCCGTTTGATACGCCCATGATCGGCATTCCCTGCCTCGATGCCACGGCTTCGTTGCTGCCGCCATCAAGCTGCGTACTGGCGGCCACCGATGCGCGCATGGGAGAAGTGTTTTACGCATGGTTTGATACGCAAAACCACGTCCGCTTGAGCGATTACACGGTTGGCAAAGCCGCCGCCATTACTGCGCCCGAAGGCAAAACGCCTACCGGCGGCATCGGCAATGCCTTTGCCCTCGCCGACAAACCGCCTTTTGACGGTCAAGCCGATATGCCGACCGCCGCCGACTATCTTAAACTTGCCCGCAGCGGCCGCTATATTGCTACTGACGCGGCACACGCCGAGTTGCTCTACGTCCGCAACAAAATTGCCCTGACCGCGCAAGAGCAAGCCCAACAAAAGGCCAAACCGTGAACCTGCGCCCAGCCGTACTTGCCGACTGCCCCACCCTTGCCGCCATCGACGCACAAGGCAATCCCTCGTCGTGGACGGCGCAACAGTTTGAGTCGGCGGTTCAACACCATCCCGACAGCGTTTGGCTCAGCCAGACCAACCACCAAATTACCGGCTTTATCGTGTGGCAAACCGTGTTTGACGAATCCGAGCTGCACCTGATTGCCGTTGCGCCAGAATACCGCCGACAAGGCATTGCATCCGCCCTGCTACAACACTGGCAAAACGCAGTGCAACAGCAAGACGCAACCCGATTGCTGCTCGAAGTCCGCGCAAGCAATGAAACCGCGCAACAGCTCTACCGCAAACACGGCTTCCAAACCTGCGGTCGCCGCAAAAACTACTACGCCCTGCCCGACGGTGGCAGCGAAGATGCCGTATTGATGGAGAAATCATGTTAAGCAGCCGCTATCTGCACCTGCACGAAGCCTTGGGCTTGGGCCCGATGTGGCTGAACCGAAACGCCAAAATCATCCATGCCGCGCCTCAAGCCGCAACATCAGCCGCACCCGTCCGCCCCAAAACCATTGCTGCCGATACCGCGCAAACCGTGCGCACTTTATCCGCAGGTGCCCATCAGGCACGCACTGCCGCCATCGCTACTGCGCAAGCGGCCAAACCGGCTGTCCGCGCTCCCGAAGCAGCACCCAAAGCCATTGCCGAAACACCGACAAAAACAGAAAAAGCCGCGCATTCAGACAATCTGCCCCGCCTTGACGTAACCATCAGGCCGTCTGAAATCATGGTGGTCAGCATTTGCCCGTCCACCGAAGACGGCCTGCACGGTACACTGTTTAGCGGCGATGTCGGCACGCTTCTCGACAACATCCTCGCCGCCATCGGCCTCAAGCCCGAGCAGGCGCACAAAACCGCATGGGTCAAAACCGCGCCCGTATTCACTGCCCTGCCCGATGCCGAACACATCCGCTCCGAGCTTGCCGAAATGCAAAACGAGCTGACCGCTTCGCAAGCGCGCGCAGTATTGTTCCTCGGCAAAATCTTCGACAGCCCCGACATGATCGGGCTGATGAACGAATTGTGCGCAGAGCGGCCGCATTTCGTCATTCCCCACCCCGCCCGCCTGCTGATGCAGCCGCAACTCAAAGCGCAGGCATGGCAAATCTTAAAGCCATTGAAACAGCTTTTGGCCAAGGCCGTCTGAACATTCTGTTCAACCTGAAATCAGGTTTTTCACCAACAAAAAAGGGCGTGTTCGACACGCCCTAATGTTTTTCAATATTCCGCCGAATGCCAGAAAGGCTGACCCACCGTCGGCGTACTGGCGCGCGCTTTCTCACGCGCCTCCACAGGTTCCGCCTCATAAGCCAGACGGCCCGACTCGACCGCAAGCGCAAAAGCGCGTGCCATATTGACCGGATCGCCACTTCGGGAAACGGCGGTATTCAATAACACGCCGTCAAAACCCCATTCCATCACTTGCGCCGCCTGCGAAGGCAAACCCAACCCCGCATCGATAATCAACGGCGTGTTGGGCAGACGTTCGCGCAGGACTTTCAGCGCATAAGCATGAACCGTGCCCAGTCCCGTGCCAATCGGCGCCGCCCACGGCATCAACGCCTGACAGCCTGCGTCGAGCAGTCGGCGGCAGGCAATCAGGTCTTCGGTGCAATAAGGCAGTACTTTGAAGCCGTCTTTAATCAGGATTTCCGCCGCCTCGACCAGTTGGAACACGTCGGGCTGCAACGTGTCATCATCGCCGATAAGTTCGAGCTTAATCCAATCGGTATCAAACACTTCGCGCGCCATTTGCGCAGTGGTCACAGCTTCCTGTACGCTTTGACAGCCTGCGGTATTGGGCAACACAGGCACACCCATTTCTTCCAACAACGACCAAAAACCCTGCCCGTGCGCTTCGCCGCCGCTGCCGGCGCGGCGCAATGAAACGGTAATCATCGCCGGTTGCGCGATTTGAACAGACTGCTTGAGGATTTCCGGCGTCGGATAAGCAGCCGTACCAAGCAGCAGCCGTGAAGGGAAAGTTTCTCCATATAGGGTAAACATGATGGATTCCTTTGTAATATTTTTTAGATTTTAAGCATAAGGCAATCGGGCAATCCTGCCCGATATTCAAACAGGCAAAAGTCGGGCGCAAATACCCGACCTGTTGATTGCAAACCGCCTAGCCGCCGACTACCGGCCGCACGATATCGACTTTGTCGTTTTCGTTCAAAACCGTTTCCGCATACGCGCCTTTGGCGACAAATCCGGTATTCACGGCGACGGCAAAAGGCTTTTGCGGCGCAGTTTGGGCGATGAGGTCGGCAACGGTTGTGCCGTTTAATGTGATGGCTTCATTGTTCAATATAATCTTCATAATGCTGCTTCTCTTGGGGACTTTATGATTGTTCAGACGGCCTTATTCATTCCACAAAGCCTGAAACGCTTTAACTACCGCTTCGGGATTTTCCGCTTCGGTAACGGCGCGGACGACGGCGAGGGAGGAAACGCCGGTGGCAAGTACATCTTCAGCGTTGTTCAAATCGATGCCGCCGATGGCGACGACGGGTATGCCGCGAGCCTGTTTCACATATTCGCGCAGTTTCTCCAAGCCTTGCGGGGCGGTGGGCATTTGTTTGGTCGTGGTCGGAAAAATCGCGCCGCTGGCGACGTAGCTAGGTTGTACGGACAAGGCGCGATCGAGTTCGGCAACAGAGTGCGTACTCAAGCCCAAGCGCAAACCGGCAGCTTCAATCGCGGCTAGGTCGGCAGTGTCCATGTCTTCCTGCCCGAGATGCACGCCGTATGCACCTGCGGCAATCGCTTCGCGCCAGTGGTCGTTGATGAAAAGCTGGGTTGCACTGTTTTGACAGGCTACGACGCAACGTTCGATTTCGCGTTTCAACTCGTCGCCATGCAGGATTTTACAGCGCAGTTGCACCGTGTCGGCACCTGCTTTGACCATGCGCTCGACCCAGTCAGCAGTGGGAACAACGGCGTAAAATTTCAGGGGAGATTTGAGTGGCGGGAAGGTCATAACGGCTCCGAAAGGAATAATTCGTTGTTATATTATCAGAAAAGGCCGTCTGAATAATATTTGTTTTCAGACGGCCTGATTGAAAAAATGAATATTGCCCTATTCGGCTTTGGCTTTATAAAAATATGAACATACTGATGGGTTATCAAAATGAGTGCCATATTGGCGCCCCACATTCGGAGACCCAACCCATGAAAAAAATTTCTCTTGTTAGCCGCCCTTCCCTTACTGTTTACCACTTATTCAAATGCCGCCACGCCTAAAGCGGAAGCTTCAAAACCAGCTTCGGCACACAAACAAACCAAGCAGCGTTTTTCCGGCAAAATCACCGGCTATCAAACCGCCGAGCATTTGTTCTCCGTACGCAAGGGCGACCGCCTGCGCATCAGTAAAACCGGCAGCCCTAACGCCTATTTCAACGTATGGGCACCCAAAGACGATGAAGCCGTATTTAACGGTTCGGCACAAGGCGATAAATTTGACGGTATCGCTACCCAATCGGGCAAATATAAAGTGCAGGTCTATATGATGCGCGCCCAAGCCCGCCGTAACACTACTGCCCATTACGCCGTAAACGTCATCAAAAACTAAGGGGCTGACGTAGATTAGCCCTAAATTCCACACCAATCTCGCAGGATTTTAAGCTGTTGAGACGGTGTGCCGAAGTTAAATCGAAATTCGCATTCTTTCAAGAACAGCGGGAAAGATTTGCGATCGATTCCGTTGTATTTGCGTAAGACACGTTTTGCCTGATTCCAAAAATTCTCAATGCCGTTAATGTGGTTCTGACGGTCGACAAATTCCTTGGAATGGTTGATGCGGTAATGGATAAAACCGCTCACGTCCAACTTATCATAGCTGCTCAGGCTATCCGTGTAAACAATGCTGTCCGGCATGATTTTCTTTTTGATGACAGGGAATAACGTTTCAGACTTGGCATTATCCACCACAACGGTATAGACCCGTCCGTTGCGTTTCAGAATGCCGAAGACAACCACTTTTCCTGCCGCACCTCGACCACGTCTGCCTTTACGCTGTCCGCCGAAATAGCTTTCGTCCAGCTCGACAGAGCCCTCGAAAACCTCATCGGCAGCCAAGGCCAAATGATGGTTGATGACATACATATTTTGCGGTAGAATAGAGTTATTTATCCTGCGACTAGGTAGAAGGCGCGGAAAGTCCGGCAGAACTGGTCAGCCTGATTGAAAGCGGCGACTACGAAGCCCTGCTTGCCGAAGATTCGGACGAACATGGCCAAGGCCACGAACATCATTGCGGCTGCGGCTGTTCCCTCGGCTGAGTCAGCCTGCCCATATTATCTACCGCCTCGATTTTCATATTAAAAGGAGACTTACCAGCATGATAAGCAAAGCAAAATTCAATACCGTTGTCGGCAGCATAGGAGCGGCAATAGGTATTTTCGTATTTGTCGCCTATATCCCCCAAATTATCGCCAATATGCAAGGGGCAAAGGCGCAGCCGTGGCAACCCCTGTTTGCAGCAGTATCCTGTCTGATTTGGGTTTTGTACGGTTGGAGCAAAGAACCCCGGAAAGACTGGATTCTGATTATACCCAACGCAGTCGGCGTGATATTGGGATTTCTGACTTTTCTGACTTCGCTTTAAACAAGGGGCTAATCTACGTCAGCCCCAAAACTAAATGCCCTAATGATGTAAAGCTTTAAAAACAGCAAAGGCCGTCTGAAAATTGAAGTTACAGACGGCCTTTTAAACAGTTTGAAAAAGGACGTATCGAACACGTCCTTTTTTCCTATTACAACAGGAATATGGTTGCCAATCCCAAGAAAATCAGGAAGCCGCCGGAATCGGTAACCGCGGTAATCAGCACCGAGCTGCCCAATGCCGGGTCGCGTCCGGCTTTGTCCATCATGACGGGGATAAGGACGCCGACGGTCGCGGCAAGCAGAAGGTTTAAGGTCATCGCGGCCACCATGACCAAACCGATGCCGATGTTGCCATAGAGCAGCCATGAAATCACGCCCATGACCGTGCCCCAAATAATGCCGTTGACGAGGGCGACGCCGATTTCTTTTTTCAACAGGCGGCCTGCCTGTGTGCTGGTCATTTGCCCCATCGCCATGGCGCGGACGATCATGGTGATGGTTTGGTTGCCGGAGTTGCCGCCGATACCGGCGACGATGGGCATCAGTGCGGCCAGCGCGACGATTTTCTCGATACTGCCTTCAAATGCGCCAATTACGCGGCTGGCGATAAAGGCGGTACACAGGTTGATGGCGAGCCACATCCAGCGGTTTTTCACCGAATCCCAAACGGGCGCGAACAAGTCTTCCTCTTCCTGCAAACCCGCCATGTTCAACATATCCGCTTCCGATTCTTCGCGGATCACGTCCACCATTTCGTCAATGGTGATCCTGCCGATCAGCTTTTTGTTTTCATCGACAACCGGCGCAGTTACCAAGTCATAGCGTTCAAACGCCTGCGCCGCTTCTTCCACGTCGTCTTCCGGACGGAAGCGCACGACTTCGGTGGCCATCACGTCTGCCACCATGTCTTCAGGGTCGGCGACTAAGAGTTTGCGGATGGGCAACACGCCTTGCAACACGTCGTTTTCATCGACCACGAAAATCTTGTCGGTATGGTCGGGCAGGCTGTCGAAACGGCGCAAGTAGCGCAACACGACCTCACACGTCACATCGGCGCGGATGCTGACCAATTCAAAGTCCATAATCGCGCCGACTTGGTTGTCTTCGTAAGACATCGCCGCTTTGACCTGCTCGCGCTCTTCTTCATCACGCGTTTGCAGCGCTTCATACACCACTTGGTGCGGCAAGTCGTCTGCCAGTTCTGCCAATTCGTCTGCGTCCAAATCATCGACGGCGGCCAACAACTCGTCTTTGTCCATGGACTCGATCAGCATTTCGCGCACGGAGTCGGATACTTCCAGCAAGACTTCGCCGTCGTCTTCAGGGGCGACCAAAAGCCAAACGATGTTACGCTCGCGCGGCGGCAGGGATTCCAAGACGGCGGCCACGTCGGCAGGGTGCAACTCGGCCAAGAGGACGGTCAGCTCGGTGAACTTGTCGCGCAGGCTTGCGTCTTCAATCAGCACACCTGCTTCGATTTGTTCAAAGGACGGCTCGAGGATTTCGCATAAGGCGTGGATGCGGTCGATATCGTCAGAGATGCGATCGTCAGAAATGCGGTCTTCCACCGCTTCATTGTCGGGGGTATGGTCGAGATTCGGAGGGGTTTGTTCGATGCTCATAAATGCTCCGCCCGCCGGACGCGGGGAGGCATTTCGGCGGGATGATTATGGTTGTTGTGTGTCTGATGGGAAGTTCAAAGGCGAACTGGGAAGGTCCATAATTCGAGCCTGCTGAGAGGCGCAGAGTTGTAAACGGTGCATATTCTACTCTTTTTTAGGCCGTTTTACCATTTTTAACGGGAAAGGCCGTCTGAAACCAGGTGATAGCGACACCCTTTTTTTCAGACGGCCTGATGATTTGATTTTATTTGTTTCGCCTGCCGAACGCTTCCCTGACCACGTCCAACCAAGCCCTTAAGGCCGGCGTCGGGCGTTGGTGTTTTTTCCATGCCATGGTGAGCTGCCAGCGGATTTCGGGTTCGACCAAAGGAATGGCGGCAAAGACATCGGGATTGATTTTTCGGGCATAGTATTCGGGTAACAAGGCAATGCCCATATTGTGCGCCACCATGTCGGCAACCAAATTCCATTGTCCGGTACGGCAGACAACATTGGGCGTAAAACCTTGATTGCGGCAGGCCGTCTGAATGGTTTCGTTGAGGGAAAAGCCGGCGCCGAACAGAATGAAGGGCTCGTGTTGCAGGCTTTTGAGCGTCAGCGCAGCGTGTCTCGCCCGACTTTTCGGCATCAAGACCACCAGCGGATAGTCGCACAAGGTAATGCTGTCGAAGTCTTCGTGAACCGGCGCGAGCAGCTGTCCGGCATCGAGTTCGTTGTTACGCAAGGATTGCTCGATGGCGAGCGAGCCTTGTTCCAAAAACGACAATTCGATGTCCGGCCATTTTTGGTGGAAATCAAACAGCGCATGACTGAGCAAATCGCTGCCAAACAAAGCTAAACCCAAACGTAGCGTCCCGCTTTTGACATGGCGGTAATCGTCAATGCGGGCCAGCAGCAAATCGCGTTCGTGTAAAAGGTTTAACGCGTGGCGATAGACTTCTTCGCCGATTGCGGTCGGCTGCACCTGCCGCTTTTTGCGTCCGTTTTCTTTGCACAAAAGCGGCACGCCCAATTCTTCTTCCAAAGCCTGAATGATTTTGCTGACCGTCGGCTGCGTCAAATTCAACGCGGAAGCCGTGGCCGAAAAACTTTGCAGGCGGATGAGTTCGGCAAAACAATACAGGCTTTTGAAGTCCATTATTCCTCTAAGGCATGATTATTCGTTTAATAATTCATATTATGCAGAAACAAGGTTTCTATAATCAAGCCTTTCATTCAACACACACCCATATCATGGACTCTCTCAACAGATTTTTTCAGACGGCCTTGCAGCTTGCTATCATCGGCGCAGTATGGGGCGTCTCCGACCTTATCGTCCGCTTCACGCATCTGCCTATTTCTTCAGGCGTATTGGGCTTGTTCCTCATGCTCGCCCTTTTGGGGCTCGGCATTATCCGCCCGGGCATGGTTGACCGCGGCGCAAAATGGGCATTGGGCGAACTCGTCTTTTTCTTCATCCCCATCATGGTTTCCGTCTTGCAATATCAAGACCTGCTGATGTCCGAAGGTTGGCAGCTGATTTTGACCATCGCCGTCGGCACCGCGCTCGTGATGATCAGCACCGCCCTGACCCTCGATTTCTGCTACCGCTGGAAACGCCGCCTCTACAAAAAACTCCACTCCTAAAAATAGAGAATAAAAATGGACTACACCGCCCTCGCCTGCTTCATCTGGACTTGCTTTGCCTATGTCGTTGCCAAAAAAATCCACCGCAAAAAACCCTTAATGATTTTCTCCCCCGTCGTTACCGTCTCCGTCAGCACCATCCTCCTGCTGCTGGCATTCGGCGTCAATTACGACACCTACCACAAATATACCCAAGGCATCGTCTTCCTGCTTACTCCGGTTACCGTTGCCTTTGCCGTCCCCATTTATGAAAACCGCGAAGTCATCCGCCGCCAGCTGCCCATCCTCTCCATCGCCATTATGGTGGGCATGTTTGTCGGCGTAGTCAGCGCATTCCTCATGAGCCATATGTTCCACTTCAACAACGAAGTGACCAACAGCCTGATGGCGCGTTCCATCTCCACGCCGTTTGCCGTCGTCCTCGCCAGCGAAATCCACGGTTCAGCCTCGCTCGTTTCCCTGTTCACCATCATCACCGGCTTTGTCGGCATGATATTTGGCGACCTTTTTTTGGCCTTTACCCGCATCCGTTTCCATACCGCCAACGGTGTAGCATTCGGCAATGCCGCCCACGGCTTCGGCACATCGCGCGCCGGACAACGCCATGAAACCGAAGGCGTCATGGCGAGTCTGACCATGATTTTGGCCGGACTGTTTATGGTATTGTTTGGCCCGACCATGGTGCATTTGGTGGTTTGGATGATGAGTTAGGCTTCGTCCCGATGACCATACACAAAAAGGCCGTCTGAAACACATATCGGTTTCAGACGGCCTTTTATATTATGGAACGATTACAGTTTGAAAATAGAAGCCTCTGCTAAATCATGAATGGTATCCAACGCAGATGAACCTGTACCATTGCTTGAATAGGTCGCATTGTCTGAGGAAAGACCGGCAGAAGAATCAAGAGGATCAGCCTCACCAAAGGCACGGCTCAAAAGTTCATCGCCATCGAAAGCTTTGGATTCCAATATCGGCTTCGCGGCCGGTTGTGCAGGCTCAAAACCTTCCCACTCACGCGGATCAAGGCGGATGATATGGTCATCATCATAGCCGTCATTAGGACCTTTGCCTTCTCCTGAAAAAGTACCGTCCCACTCGCGCGGATCGAGTCGGATAACAAAATCTTCAGAATCACTTTCTTTACTTGGTTGATGTACTTTAGCCATGAAATTCTCCTTAACAAATAAACGGATACTGTACCTAATGCCTCATAAAAGGCATTGCGGACTCTATTCTAGAACAAAGAAAACAGTGGGCAAATATTGAAGGGAACAACGGTTTATTAACACGATAATTGGATTTAAATCTTTTTAAAACAAATAGATATAATTTATACATCATACCCGGTCATCCATAATTAAAAATCTTGCCCATGCCGTCCACCAAGATGATTTCCCCTCTTCCATCCCCTTGCTATGTAACAAAAGGCCGTCTGAAAAATGACTTTCAGACGGCCCCCTTTCATTTGCTCAAACCTTATTCTTTAGGCAGGCGCAGGACGGAGACGATGAATCCGCCCCAAATGACGATCAATGCGACAAGCATCATAATAATCGCTGAAGTACTCATTATTCGTCTCCTTCACGTTCGTGTTCATGTTCGTCTTTGACGTTGAAGCCCTGACCGTGTTTCCACGGCAAGAATGACAGCAAGACCGACAATACGAGGATGGCGCCCACCATGCCCCAGCCGAAGATATTGAGGAAGCTGTCAGGATAGCCGCTGTAATTCTCTTTTAAGAGGCCGGCAGTATCCTGATAAAGCATATAGCCGAGCATGGCGACGGTAACTACCACGCTGGCTGTCCACACTTTGCCGACACGGATGGAAGACAGCGCGTTTAAGTGGTTGCGCAGTTCCGGCAGCTTGTTCAACAAGACAATCGCCAAAACGTAAACAAAACCGGAAGCCACAATGCCATAAGTATTGATGAATTTGTCCAATACGTCCAACACAGGCAGGCCGGTGGTCGTACCGAACAGCAAGGTGGAAATAATCGCCATTGGCACGCCTGCAATCAGCGTTGCGCTGACACGGCCGATGTTCATTTTGTCTTGAATTGCAGCCACAATCACTTCAACGATGGAAATCATGGAAGTTACACCGGCAAACACCAGCGAGCCAAAGAACAACACGCCGATCAACGCGCCCATAGGGGCTTGGTTGATGATGGTCGGGAACGCGATAAACGCCAAGCCGATACCGCTGGATGCCACTTCGCTGACTTCCTTGCCTGCCGCGTGCGCCATAAAGCCCAATGCTGCGAATACGCCGATACCGGCGAGCAACTCAAAGCTGCTGTTGGCAAAGCCGACAACCAAGCCTGTGCCGCCCAAGTCGGTTTTTTTCTTCAGGTAAGAAGAATAAGTAATCATAATGCCGAAGCAGATGGAGAGCGAGAAGAAAATCTGGCCATATGCGGCTACCCAAACTTTCGGATCTGCCAAACGGCTCCAGTCAGGCGTAAACAAAGCGTCCAAACCTTTTGCCGCACCCGGCAGAGTCAGCGCAATGCCCACCATGATGACAAACATCACCACCAACAAAGGCATGAAGAATGTGGACGCACCGGCTACGCCTTTTTGCACGCCCAAAGCCATAATCGCCAGCGTAAACACCCAGACGGCAATCAGCGGGCCGGCAACTTTGCCGACAAAATCCAAACCCAAGTCTTTGGCATCGGCCATTTGCAGGAAGTCTTTGAAGAAGAAGGTCTGCGGATCCGCACCCCATGCCGAAGTCAAAGAATAATAGGCATAGCTTGCCGCCCAGCCGACAATCACGGCGTAGTAGATACAGATGATGACGTTGGTCAGGAAGTTCCACCAACCCATCGGCTCAAACAAACGGCCGAGGCGACGGAAAGCCAAAGGAGGCGAACCGCGGTAACGGTGGCCGATGGCGTAGTCGAGCAGCAACAGCGGAATACCTGCCGTCAACAGCGCAACCAAATAAGGGAGGATGAAAGCACCGCCGCCGTTGTCGAAAGCGATGTAAGGGAATCGCCAAATGTTGCCTAAGCCCACGGCCGAGCCGATGGCAGCAAACATAAAGGCGCGGCGACTGCTAAACGTCGCGCGTTCGCTGGATTGAGAATTTGACACGATGAACCTCTTAAAAGTCGAGTGTCGCCAAGGCCGTTCAGCCTTGCGCGTATATATTTAGGAATCAGGCCGGACAAGCCGGTCGGTTAAAGTAGATATTCGGACAAGGATAATATCCGGTATAGAGGATGCACCGCTTATGGCCATGCAAACATAATCTGACCTTATCGTAAAAAAATTTAACACTGTTGGCAAGTCAGTATTGAATTTAAATCACAAGCAAAATCTTCATACACTACGACTAAAACCTTCATACACTTATTTATATAACACTCAAACACAGCTCAATCCACCGTTTTTCCCTCCCTTGTTCCGACCATTTCCCCTTTGCTAAAAATCGCCCTCCCCTTATCCGGCAAGGAAAAGCAGGAATCCAAGGCGTTTAAATTCCATGTCATCAAAAATGTTCAGACGGCCTTTTACTTTTGCTCCATCAAACCCGGGCCGTCTGAAAATTACACTGTTGTATGTTGTAATCAAAAGCCACACTCAAATTCTGTTTAATATAAACAAAAACAATCCGCCTTTCCCGTTTTCTTCATTGCCATGATTTAAAACGAGCATAAAACACCAAAAACAGAATTAATAAAAAATAAAATTTCAAAAAATACAAAGTAACAATCAATTTAAACCCGTATTCCTACTCTAATCATCTACAATCAAAAATAATCGAACCTAAAAATTTCAATAAAACATTAATTACACAGCACTACAATTTTGCTATAATTGCCACCATTCGCTCCATAACCCAAACCCAAAAGAAGAGGAAAAGCCATGGGTATCAAAGTTGCCATCAACGGCTACGGCCGTATCGGCCGCCAAGTAGTGCGCGCTATTTTTGACTACAAACTGCAAGACCAACTCGACATCGTTGCCATCAATGCCAGCGGCAGCATCGAGACCAATGCTCACCTGACCAAATTCGACACTGTTCACGGCCACTTCAACTCTGAAGTTTCCCACGATGAGAAACACCTCATCATCGACGGTAAAAAAATCCCTTACTTCTCTACCCGCAACCCAGCCGAATTGCCATGGGGTGAATTGGGCGTTGACCTGGTAATGGAATGTACCGGCGCGTTTACCAGCAAAGAGAAAGCCAAAATCCACTTAGAAAGCGGCGCGAAAAAAGTGCTGATTTCCGCTCCCGGCGGCGATGACGTTGACGCAACCATCGTTTACGGCGTAAACGACGACGTGATTACCGACGACATGACCGTTATCTCCAACGCATCTTGTACCACCAACTGCCTGGCACCTGTAGCCAAAGTGTTGAACGAAAACATCGGCATCGTAAACGGCGTGATGACCACCATCCACGCGCTGACCAACGACCAAACCGTAACCGACGTACGCCACAAAGACCTGCGCCGTGCGCGTAGCGGCGTGGAAAACATGATTCCGACCAAAACCGGTGCTGCAAAAGCCGTCGGTTTGGTATTGCCGGACCTGAAAGGCAAACTCGACGGCCTCGCCATCCGCGTACCGACCGTCAACGTTTCCCTGGTTGACCTGAGCTTCCAAGCAGGCCGCGACACTTCTGCCGAAGAAATCAACGCGCTGATGAAAGCCGCTTCCGAAGAAGGCCGTCTGAAAGGCGTATTGGCCTACAATACCCTGCCACTGGTTTCTATGGACTTCAACCACACTACCCAAGCCAGCACATTTGACTCTACGCTGACCAAAGTAACCGCAGGCAAAATGGTTAAAGTGTTCGCATGGTACGACAACGAGTGGGGCTTCAGCTGCCAAATGCTGAACACCGCGCGCCGTATGTTCGGTTTGGAAGTACGTCCGTTCTAATCGGCTTCCAACACAAAGGCCGTCTGAAAAGATGTTTCAGACGGCCTT
>NZ_KV820422.1:235363-269618 GCF_001815375.1 Neisseria sp. HMSC065C04 | reverse complement strand
AAGGCCGTCTGAAAAGATGTTTCAGACGGCCTTTTGTATTTCCTTTAAAATATCGCATTCCCATTTATTTTCAGACGGCCTCTTCATGTTTCCCAACGAATCCGCCCCCAATCTCCTGCAAGGCTTGAACCCCGAACAACTCTCCGCCGTAACCTGGCCGCCGCAATCCGCACTCGTTTTGGCAGGCGCGGGCAGCGGCAAAACGCGCGTGCTGACCACGCGTATCGCTTGGCTTTTGCAAACCGGACAAGCCAGCGTACACAGCATTATGGCGGTAACGTTTACCAACAAAGCCGCCAAAGAGATGCAAACCCGTCTCGGCGCGATGATTCCCATCAACGTCCGCGCCATGTGGCTCGGCACGTTCCACGGTCTCTGCCACCGCTTTCTACGGCTGCACCACCGCGACGCCGGCCTGCCGTCTTCCTTTCAAATCCTCGACAGCGGCGACCAGCTTTCCCTTATCAAACGACTGCTCAAAAGCCTCAACATCGCCGAAGAAATCATCGCGCCGCGTTCGCTGCAAGGCTTTATCAACGCGCAAAAAGAATCCGGTTTGCGCGCTTCCGTGTTGAGCGCACCCGATCCGCACACAAGCCGCATGATCGAATGCTACGCCGAATACGACAAAATCTGCCAACGCGAAGGCGTGGTCGATTTTGCCGAACTCATGCTCCGCAGCTACGAAATGCTGCAAAGCAATGAAATCCTGCGCCAGCACTACCAAAACCGCTTCAATCACATTTTGGTCGACGAGTTCCAAGACACCAACAAACTGCAATACGCCTGGCTCAAACTCATGGCGGGCGGCAACGCGGCGGTATTTGCCGTCGGCGACGACGACCAAAGCATTTACCGATTCCGCGGCGCAAACGTCGGCAACATGACCGCGTTGATGGAAGAATTCCACATCGACGCGCCCGTCAAACTCGAACAAAACTACCGCTCCGTCGGCAACATCCTCACCGCCGCCAACGCCGTCATCGAAAACAACGACGAACGCCTCGGTAAAAACCTGCGCACCGACGCCGAAGCAGGCGACAAAATCCGCTACTACTCCGCCTTTACCGACCTCGAAGAAGCCCAATTCATCGTGGACGAAACCAAAGCCCTCGAACGCGAAGGCTGGGATTTGGACGAAATCGCCGTCCTCTACCGCAGCAACGCCCAATCGCGCGTCATCGAACAAAGCCTGTTCCGCAGCGGCATCCCCTACAAAATCTACGGCGGCCTGCGCTTTTACGAACGCCAAGAAATCAAACACGCCCTCGCCTACCTGCGCCTCGCCGTCAACCCCGACGACGACAACGCCCTCTTGCGCGTGATTAACTTCCCACCGCGCGGCATCGGCGCACGCACCGTCGAAAACCTTCAGACGGCCTCAAACGAACAAGGCATCACCCTTTGGCAGGCAGCCTGCAACGCCGGCGTAAAAGCCACCAAAATCGCCGCCTTCGTCCGCCTGATTGAAGCCCTGCGCAACCAAGTCGGACAAATGCCCCTGTCCGAAATCATCGTCGGCATCCTCAAAGACAGCGGCCTGACCGAACACTACCAAACCCAAAAAGGCGACAACCAAGACCGCCTCGACAACCTCGACGAACTCGTCAACGCCGCCATCGAGTTCAAACCCGAAGACAGCAACTTTGAAACCCTGCCTGAAAACATTTCAGACGACCCCGCTTTCCCTATCCTCGCCTTCCTAAGCAACGCCGCCCTCGAGTCTGGCGAAAACCAAGCAGGCGCAGGCGAAAAAGCCGTCCAACTCATGACCGTCCACGCCTCCAAAGGCTTGGAATTTAACGCCGTCTTCCTCACCGGCATGGAAGAAGGCCGCTTCCCCAGCGAAATGAGCCTCGCCGAACGCGGCGGCCTCGAAGAAGAACGCCGCCTCATGTACGTCGCCATCACCCGCGCCCGTAAACGCCTCTACATCACCATGGCGCAACAACGCATGCTGCACGGACAAACCCAATTCGGCATCGTCTCCCGCTTCGTCGAAGAAATCCCACCCGAAGTATTGCACTACCTGTCCGTCAAAAAACCTGCCTACGACAGCTACGGCAACACGCGCCAAACCGCCACGTTCAAAGACAAAATCATCGAAGACTTCAAACAGCCGCAAACCTACGCAGGCTTCCGCATCGGCCAAAACGTCCGCCACGCCAAATTCGGCACCGGCGTCATCATCGATGCCGTGGACAAAGGCGAATCCGCCCGACTGACCATCAACTTCGGCAAACAGGGCGTGAAAGAGCTGGATACCAAGTTTGCGAAATTGGAAGAGATGTAGAAATTAGCTTGGAATGATAAAGGCCGTCTGAAAATTTTTCAGACGGCCTTTTAACATCTACCTATTAAGCCGAAAAAGCCTTATATGCCATTGAAACGATAATCAGCAAAACCGTTACGACCAAAACCTTACGAATAACTTCTCCGTTTGAATTGATTGCATGGAGGCTGCCAAAATGGTTGCCCAACAAATTTGCCAAAATCATCGGGATTCCGATTAGGAACGCCATTTTCCCTGCTATCAAGAAGGCAACAAATGCCCCGATGTTAGAAGCAAAATTGAAAATCTTGGAAGTAGCCGAAGCCTGCAACAACGACAATTTGTTAATGACAAACAAAGCAATGATGAAAATACTACCTGTACCCGGGCCAAAAAAACCGTCATAAAAACCAACAATCAGACAAGTTAAAAATACGGCGATAACGGATTTTTTTATCTCGCCACGCTCGTCTTCTTTTTTCAGCAAAACACCTTTAAACAAAGTTGCCAGCAAGCCTATGGGCAAAAACGCAAGAATAATGTAATTGATGGTTTCCACCGGAAGAATCAAAATGACTTTTGCACCGACAAATGCCCCAATTAAAGCCGCAACAATGCCAACCGGCACAATATGCCATACAATCGAACTGCTCTTCATAAAATTTTTAATCGCAGCCACCGTACCGATGGTACTCACCAATTTTTCCTGTGCCAACGCGACCTGAGGCGGTAAACCTACCATCAAAAATGTGGGAATCAAAATCAGCCCTGCTCCGCCCGCAATAGCATCGACATAGCCCGCAATCAAAGACGCGGCAACCAGCAAGAAAAGGCCGAGATAAAAATAATCGGCAATAATGCTGCCGGGAATAAATAATTGTTCCATGGATTGTTTCCTCTTGATTAAATTTAAATTTTTGTATGCAGGTGGTGTTTACACGAAACATCTGAGAAATAGTTATCCCGAACACCCTAAACTCAATGTATCAGGTAACGTACTTCAGACTCCACGCCCTCCTCGCAATCTTAAATACATATAATAATGACTAAAGAAATTTTTAATATGTTGATTAATATTGTTGAGTTTGTCAACAATATTAATTTATGTAAAAATATACTATGATTTAGTTAATTTGATCAAGAAATTTCTTCTTTAAGAAAATCGTTTGAAACATGCTAGGATAAGGCAGATTGCAGATCATATACTCTATACAACTTTTAAAAAATAAAGGCCGTCTGAAAATTAAATGGGTTTTCAGACGGCCTAAAATCTTTATTGTCTCACGTTCCAAATCATGTATTAGGTAAAACTTGCAGTCCCATGGTTTAGATTCTCAACCGATATTTTGGGAACAATCAGGCAAATAAAGATCGTTAACTGCTCAATACATCGCCCTTCTTCGTCAAAACATATTGATAAACTTCTTCTACTGTAGCCTCATCATAGCTTTTGCCAAAGCGTTTTTTGTAGCCCAGTTCGTATAGTTTTACATGATGCCCTTCCGGGATTTCGACGCCCACATTTTCCAAACACGATTTGGCACAATGCAGATGACAGCCGTCAATAACCAACATCGGCCGTCCGGACTGCGCTTTGCGCACCAATGGCGCGACTTTGCCGCCTACGCCGGAAATGCACGACATTTCAAATTCTCCGGCATGGTCGAGCGCCACGGCTGTGTTGTTGGCCAGCTGCGCCACATCGGAACATCCGGAACAAGAATAAATTAAGGGAAGCTCATTGCGGTTAGGCATTTTCTATTTCCTCCGGTAGCGGTTTTTATCTTTATGTGTCCATCCATGGCCAGTCTGTCGGGCGCATCATGCGTGGTATGCAGGTATTCAGGGGGCACTCGTTTTCTTTTTTCAGACGGCCACGGCTTATCCATTTACATATTAAAAAGCATCATAACTCAATACGATTAGACATTCTAGAACAAAGCAGATGGTACCTTCTAAAAAAATAAAGGCCGTCTGAAAACAGATAACGCTGCTTTTTCAGACGGCCTTTTCCTTTGGGGATTAGTGATTAGGCTTTAGGTTCTCCATCATTCTCTGCTTTGGGCGGGACGGGGGCAAACCAGCCGACCAGAAGCAGCAGCAGGCCGACGATAATGAAGGAGGCAATGCGCTCGATACCGCCGCTGTTGGAAAGCTCGATCAGGAAGAGTTTGACGACCACGATGCCCATCAGCGTCGCGCCTGTCATCCAGTAGGAGCGCTGTTTGCGGCGGTTGCCGAGTACCATCAAGATAATGGCGGTTACTGCCCAAACGACGGAGAGGCTGGCTTGCAGGCCGAAGGATTGGAGCATGATGTCGAGACGCCAAGTGATGCCGTCGTAGAAATGCCATGCGCGCATCACGCCCGCGCTGATCAGCATAAATGCCAAGGCGGAAACTGCGGTTGCCGTGGTACGGCGAAGGTCGGGCGGCAAGGCGTCGGGCAGGGATTTCAGGGCAAACCAAAGCATGCCGGCGCTGGCGAGTTCCAATGGGTTAAGCACGGGAATATACGGCAACGGCGAAGGTTGGAACGGCGTGGAGAAGTTGGTCCACAGCATCCAACAAGCGGCGGCAAGGGCGCACAACGGCAAGGCGAAATGCTGATAAATGGTTTGATGCCGTCTGAAAAATGCGTGTTGGCGCTGCGTATGGAAAACAATCCACATTGCCAAAGGCACGATCAGCCATGAAAGCTGAGTCCAAACGCCGGAGAGGAGGCCGCCGACATACAGCGCGGTCCAAAGCGTCCAAAGTATGCCGAGTATCGTGATATTGAGTTTGTGCAACCAAATCAGATCAGGGCGCGGATAATTGTTCAGAATGATGAAGTTCAACACGGTGGCGGCCACAAGCGGCAGGGCTGCGGCGGCTGTCCATGCGTGTTCGGTATGGTAAAAGACAAAATGCAGGGCAAACACGGGCAGGAATGCCAAGTTTGCCTGCAGCAATTCTTCCCATTTCAAACGTTTGGCAAACAGCAGCAGGCCGGCAAATATCGGCCACATCCACAACTCGATAAACAGGGTTTCCTCGCCTGTCCATTGCATATAGAGGGCGTAGCTGCCTGTCGCCAACGCTGTAAGCAGGATGATCCAGCCTGAAACCTGCGCAAAGTAAACCTCGTTTCCTTTCGGCTTTTCGCTTGCAACCGGCACGCGCGGATATTGCAGCGCGTAGGCAGCCGCAAACAGCAAAGGCGTAGCGGCAATAAGGTACAGATGGCTCAGGAAGCCTTGGGATTCATAAATGATGCCGGCTTGCAGCAACAGGGCGAACAATACATTGCCCAAGGCAAATGTGATAAATACATTCGGCTCATGTTTGCGTCGGCAGAATGCCCACGCCGCTGCCAAAGCGGAGAGAGCGACAATGCTGCCTTGGTCGGCCAAGAAGAGCAAAGGCAAAATAGAGATGTACAGCAAGGCGGCAGACAACACGGCCGTCTGAACGGATTTTTCCCATTGCGCCGAACCTTCGCGACGCGAGAAATACCACAGCAAATAAATCGCCGCTCCGCCAAGCAACACCACAACCGTTGTAAACCACTGCCCTTCCAGAACGGTATCGGTGCCGAAGTTCTGATAATTGCCCAACTGAATCAGTGCCGCCAAGAGATAAACCATCAGCGCACCCAAACGGATATGCGGACGCTGTTGGCGCAGACCGAAGAAATAAACCATTGCGGATTCGGCACTCCACAAGATAACCGTATTGCTTGGTTCAAAATAAAGCGGAACGGCAATTGTGAGGAACAACACCGCCAACGCAAAAAACGCCTGACGCAAAATATACAGCCCCTGCTGACGTTTCAGCAGCAGCGCGGCCAGTGCGTAAACAGCGGCAAAACCCAATGCGGAAAGCGCATCCGCAGACGGCCAATGCTCCACCATGCGGTATTGCAGGCCGAACGCCGCCGCCATCGTGCCAAACAATAAAGTATGGTCGAGGACATGCACGCGCAGGCCGTGTGTATAAATACTCTTGCCGATTTCTTCCAAAGTCGCATTGTCGGCAATCGGCGTAACGCCGTCTTCGCTGTTTTCCGTCAGCTTACGGCGTGCGAACAGATACGCGATAAAGGTATAGAGCAGCCAGTGGTAAATCAAGAAAGGTTCGGTAGTGGCGAAATGTTGCGGCGTATAACTTCGCATGCCCCACAGCGCGGCAATGGCAAAAGTAGCGACAAAACCCGTCAGGTTTAGCGGACGCCATGCCTTAAACCACGCAATCGCGGCCACACCGGCATTGAGCAGGGCAAGATAAGAAAACAGCACCAAATAATTGCCGCTGCCGTCTGAAGTCAGCAAAGGCGCGGCCATACCGCCGATTAAAGCAACCTGCGCCATAATCTGCGCATTCTGCCTTACCGCCAGCCACGCCATCAGCACGACCATCGCCACCATCAGCCCGAACACGACCGACACAGGCAGCAGCGGATGCAGTTTCAACGCCGCCAACGCCGTCAAATACATCCCCGCCACACCGAAACCCTGCAACACCAAGCCATATTCACGCTTACGGCTTTGCAGCTTCCAGCCGCCGACCACCGCCGCCAAACCCGCGCCTGCCACAGTCAGATAGCGCAGCTCCACCGGCACATGAACCCGCTCCGAGGCATAGCGCAGCAAAAACGCCAAGCCGAGGAACAGCACCACAATACCGGTTTTCAACAGCGGATTGCCGCGCAAGAACCAAGCAACAATCGGATTGTCGGAAAACTTGTACTCTCCGCCTTCCACCTTATCTTTATGGATAACGAATTGACGCGATGGCGCTTCTTCGTTTTCAGACGGCATCGAAGCAACAACAACCTCTTCTTTAGGCAACCTTGCTTGTTCAGCAGCAACCGGAGCAACCGCCTCGACAACTTCTTCCACAACAGGCTCAGACGAAGCAGCAGCCTTGGCAGAAACAGGATCAATAGGTATAGAAAAAGAAGGGGCAAACGCTTCCTCAATTTTCTGCTTAACAGGCGCAGCTTCCGCCTCAGGCTCAATCCGAACATGAAGCGGCTCAGAGGCCGTCTGAACATCGGCAACAGCCCGAACCTCAAGCCCCTGCCCTACCTTCGCCTCATCACGGACAGCCTCATGCTCCAACACCGACAAACGCCGTTTCAGCAGCTCGATTTCATGCTCCAGCTTTTGCATCTTGTCGCCTGCCGTAGCAGATTCAGCCAAACGCTCTTCTTGACGCTGTTTGGCAATCGACCAAGCAACCAGCCAAAACAACGACCCAATAATCACGCCCGTGGCCATCTCATCAAGAAAATAGCCGATCATAATAGGAATAAGCAGGCCAAAAAACTGCATGAAACACCTGTTTGATAACAATAAGAATATGCCGATTGTAACACCGGCAACATTATTCATGAAAAAAAGAGACAAAAGGCCGAGAATAAAAGCATACGGCGAATAGAATGTAGAAAATCGGAATAGAAAAAGGCCGTCTGAAAATAGTGTGGGGTTAAACCCACATTTTCAGACGGCCTCTACCTATTTCAACAACCCAACGCAAATCATGAAAAGAAACGCATTGGGGCTTGTTTCAAACTACGGCTTAACTTCCCGACAATACTGCCGCACCTGCTTTCGCGACGCTTTCGTCTTCATCGACCGAGCCGCCGCTCACACCGACACTGCCGACGATAACACCGTTTTTATCCACCAACAGCACACCGCCGGGAAAAATCACCAAACCGTCGTTGGTCACTTCAATACCGTAAAGCTCGCCGCCCGGCTGCGAAGCCTTGCCCAGATCGCGGGTGGACATATTGAAATAGCGTGCCGTTTTCGCCTTTTTCTGCGCAATATCGATGCTGCCGATAAACGCGTCGTCCATACGCGTAAACGCCTTTAAATTACCGCCCGCGTCCATGACCGCGATATTCATAGGCACTTTGATTTCACGCGCCTTTTTCATCGAAGCCTGCACCACCGCCTGCGCCTGAGCCGTCGTCAAATCGCCCGGCAGCGTTTTGGTCAAACCCGCCGAAAACGCCGGCGCACCCAATGCCAAAGTACACAACAATGCAACTGATTTTATGCCACGCATAACTGTCTCCTTGTATTGAATCAATGAAAGGTACTGCACTTTTGATTGTATGCCTGTCGGCAGGAAGAATAAAGGTCGTCTGAAAACCATAAGATAGGTTTTCAGACGGTCTCTGGTGTTTTTGGGATTCAACAACCGCGTGCGTGCGTACCGCACACACCCTACACCCGATGCCCAGTTTCAGTAGGTCGGATTCTCGAATCCGACGGCTATTTGAGATGGCAGGTTTTTGTCAGATACAAGTATCTGACTACGGCTGGCTTAATATTTATTAATTAGCTTCATCTTTCTGAATTGAAGTCTTAAGTTTATTAAACCACATATCAATGAGGTCTTGTTGGTAAATCTTCTTGGACAAAGTATCAAATATACTTGTTACAGAGCCAGAATACTCCTCTCCTAAATTATAGTCTTTCAATATTAAATCTATGCAGTCTCTAGAATAGTTATAACCTGATTCACCATAGTTAACTAAATACACAGAAAATGAGTTCATTATTTTATTAATACCTAAAAATATACTTTGTTCATCAGTGATTAATTGATCAGTTTTTATTTGCATAATACCTAAAGTTATTTCCTTTGAGCTATGTTTGGCTAAAAGATTTTCAATTATTCTAGCATTTTTAGGTCTATTAAAATCTTCAAAAATCATTATAGAATAAATAATTAATTTAAGATAACACAGATTAATAATTTTAAAGTCCTCACTATTTATGTCCCATTTTTTTTCAATATATTCATTTTTATAAATATTTTCTAATTCATATTGGAGATGATATTGAATTGCTTCCTCATATAAGGAGCTAAAATTCTTATATTTAATAGCTATATAATTAGAGATTCTTTCTTTTTTCTTAGCTTCAGGTAATTCAATTTTATTTACAATATTGAATATAAATAAACCAATTATTATCCATAACTCATTAGAAATAGTATTAAAATCTGGGATTAATGGCTTTTTAGGCAAGATTAACTTGATATATATAAAATAACTAACACTACTAATAGTAATTGCGTAAAATATCTGTAGCTTCCAATCTAGAATATGCAGTCTACCCATAAACAAATTAATAGACAATCTTAATAAAACAGAGTAAATAGTAATTAGATAAATATTTTCTGTAAATCTATCCAATTGAAAACTATAAAGAATTGCAGATATTAAAATAATGAAAATTGCAGGAGTCAGTATCTTTAGAGAAAAATTAAAAGCAGCAGAGTCCTCTCTATCTACGATGAAATCAATTTTATGATAGCCAAGAGAATAAGAATGTTTACCCAACCAATTTGATATAAAAAATAATGCAATTGCTAAAATAGGATAGATAACCACATACAATAAGACATTCATATAAAAATTCTTTCTTATTCAAAATAATAAATTCATAATTTATCAATGCGCCTCTTCCCAATTCATACCTACACCAACTTCAGCCACCAGCGGCACGTTCAACATCCCTTCATCCACTTTCGCCATAATCTGCGGCAGTTTTTCTTTGACCAAATCCAGTTCGGCTTCGGGTACTTCCAGCACCAGCTCGTCATGCACCTGCATAATCAGTTTGCTTTGCAAGAGGTCGTCTGAATGCCAGCGGGACACGTCTATCATGGCGCGTTTGATGAGGTCGGATGCGGTGCCCTGCATGGGGGCGTTGATGGCGGCGCGCTCGGCTCCGGCGCGGGCGTTGGCGTTTTTGTTGCGGATGTCGAGCAGGTAGAGGCGGCGGCCGAACAGGGTTTCGACGTAGCCTTGCACGGCGGCTTGTTCTTTGGTGCGCTGCATGTATTCGGCGACGCCGGGGTAGCGGGCGAAGTAGCGGTCGATGAAGGTTTTGGCGGACAGGTTGTCTATGCCCAGCGATTTGGCGAGGCCGTATTGGCTCATGCCGTAAATCAGGCCGAAGTTGATGGTTTTGGCGTAGCGGCGTTGTTCGGACGAGACGTTTTCGGGGGCGGTGCCGAATACTTCGGCGGCGGTGCGGCGGTGTACGTCTTCGCCGTTTTGGAACGCGGTGATGAGGGTTTTGTCGCCGGAGAGGTGCGCCATGATGCGCAGCTCGATTTGGGAGTAGTCGGCGGAAACGATGACGCTGCCTTGCGGTGCGGTGAAGGCGCGGCGTACGCGGCGGCCTTCGGCGGTGCGGATGGGGATGTTTTGCAGGTTGGGGTTGTTGCTGGCGAGGCGGCCGGTAATGGCGACGGCTTGGGCGTAAGTGGTATGCACGCGGCCGTCTTTGGGGGAAATCATTTCGGGCAGTTTGTCGGTGTAGGTAGATTTGAGTTTCGCCAAACTGCGGTTTTGCAGGATGATTTTGGGCAGAGGGTAGTCGGGCGCGAGCTGTTCGAGCACGGCTTCGTTGGTGGAAATACCGCCTTTGGCGGTTTTTTTCAGGCCTTTAGTGGGGATGCCCATTTTGTCGAACAGGATTTCTTGCAGCTGTTTGGGCGAGTTGAGGTTGAACGGCTGGCCTGCGGCGGCGTAGGCTTCTTGTTCGAGCTTCATCAGCTCGGCGCCGAGTTCTGCGCTTTGGCGGGCGAGTTCGGCGCGGTCGATTTGCACGCCGTTGCGTTCCATTTCAAATAAAACCTGCGCGACGGGCAGCTCCATTTTTTCATACATTTCAAGCTGTTTAGCGTCCATCTGCGCGCGCAGGTGCGCTTCGAGGCGCAGGGCGAAATCTGCGTCTTGGGCGGCGTATTCGGTCGCCTGCCCGATGGCAACATCGGCAAAACTGATTTGCTTCGCGCCTTTGCCGCACAGCGATTCGTAGGTAATGGTTTCCAAGCCCAGCCAGCGTTCGGACAACTCGTCCAAGCCGTGTCCGAGATGGCTTTCGATGATGTAGGAAGCGAGCATGGAATCACCGGCAATGCCGTTCAGGGCGATGCCGTAGTTGGCGAAAACGTGTTGGTCGTATTTGAGGTTTTGCCCGATTTTTTTCAGGGCTGGGTTTTCCAAATGCGGTTTCAGATGACCTAATACGTCTTGCAAATCAAGTTGTTCGGGTGCGGCAGTCAGGCTATGCCCTACGGGGATGTAAACCGCTTCACCTGCCTGGAACGCGATGCTGATGCCGACCAGCGCGGCGTTCATCGCGTCTAGGGAGGTGGTTTCCGTATCAATGCCGATTGTGTCCGCCTTCGCTAGTTTGTCCAATAAAGCGGTAAATTGCGCTTCGGTGGTAACGGCTTGATAATCCAGTTTTTCAGGGGCTGGGGCAAGCTCGGGTTGTTTTTCAGGCTGCGTTTCCATCGCCAATGCAGCTTGTTCGCCGATATGCTCGCTGCCGAATAAATCTGTGTTTTGCGCTTCGTGCATACGGCTTTCCGCCTCTTTCAGCCAAGTGCGGAAGCCCCAGCGTTTGAAATCAACAACCAGCTGCGCCCATTTAGGCGTAGTGCGGCGCAGGCTTTCGAGGCCGTCTGAAAGCTCGGTGTGCAAATCCACATCGGTTTTAATCGTTACTAAGTCATACGACAGCGGCAGTTGTTCCAAAGCGGCTTGCAGGTTTTCGCCGACCTTGCCTTTGACTTCGCCAGCGTGTTCCATCACGCCGGCCAGCGAGCCGTAGGCTTCCAGCCACTTCACCGCGGTTTTCGGGCCGCACTTCTCCACGCCCGGCACATTGTCCACTTTGTCACCCATCAACGCGAGATAATCGCGAATCTGGTCGGGGCGCACGCCGAATTTTTCCTTCACGCCTTCAATGTCCAGCGTTTCGCCGCTCATCGTGTTCACCAGCGTCACGCGCTCGTTTACCAACTGCGCCATGTCCTTATCGCCGGTGGATACCACCACGTTCCACCCTGCTTCGCTAGCCATCTTAGCCAAAGTTCCGATAACGTCGTCCGCTTCTACCTGCGGAATCACCAATACCGGCCAGCCCATCAGGCGCACCAAATCCGGCAAGGCTTCCGCCTGCGGGCGCAAATCGTCCGGCATCGGCGGGCGCGTCGCCTTATAGTCGGGGAACATCTCGTGGCGGAAATTCTTGCCCTTCGCATCAAACACCACTGCGCAATAGTCGTGTACATAATCCGCCCTCAACCGGCGCAGCATGTTCAACACGCCATACATCGCCCCAGTCGGCGCACCGTCTGGCGCAGACAAATTCTGCCCCATAGCATGATAGGCGCGGTAAAGATAAGAAGAGCCGTCAACGAGAAGGAGTGTGGGTTTGTTGGACATGGAGAACCTGCTGTGTGTATGAAAATAATGTACGGATTATAAAGGAAAAGGCCGTCTGAAAACCGAAAATCAAGTTTCAGACGGCCTGATGTTTACATAAATATACGGTTTCAGGTATTGCGCCTCAGAATCCCATCTTGTATATTTGTATTCAAATGAATACAAACCAAATCAAACGAATATGAATGCAACGAACCGTATCCCAATTAGTGTGCGCATCACTCAGGAAGATGCTGATTTTATTGCCGAACTCAAAATTGAAGGTGCGAATACGCCGTCTGAAAAAATCCGCGAATTGCTCAAGCTGGCGCGCTTGGCGCATACGCAGACACGCGATTACGGCTCCGCACTGACAGCGCAGGAGCAATTTTTCCAAGCGGCAAAACACGAAATCTTGCACGCTGAAAAACAGGCCGGAGTGCATTCGCATATCGTGGCGAGGTTGTTTGAACAACTGCCTGACTTAGGCGCAACACTCGCCGCCGACCTGCCCGAAGAAGCTGACCTCGACGATTTGAAAAAATACGAGCGCGAACTGATGTGGCGCATCGTCCGACTCACCGACAGCATCTTGCAGCTCGCCGTAACCGGCAAAGGCGCGGCATACGACGACAGCGTTCTGCAACAGCTTGAAAACACTTTGAAACTGGCGAAGATTGTGCAGCAGGCAAATGAAGTTTAAGGCCGTCTGAACAACGCCCCTTCCCCCATTCCTAAATACCAATGCTCAACATCGAAGACAGAAGCGACAAGATGGAAAAATGGATAGCAGAAGCATACGAATTATTTGCACCTTACAGCGTGCGCTTCCCGCTGAATATCTGCACTTGCAATAGCTGTTCTCCCGAGGATTTCCAACAGACGTTGTTGGAATATCCGTTACGCGAAATTCCTGCTGATATGTTGCAAGCGTATTTGGGCAGCGCGCCTTTAGACGATGGAGCCGCGACAGCTTTAGACATGAAGCATTTTCTGCCGCGTATTTTGCAGGCTTTGGTCAACAAAGAAGATGTCCGATCTCTTGATGAAACATTGCTCGATAAATTGCATTGTGATTTACCTGAATGCTGGACAGAAGAAGAAATCGATTGGCTAAAACGTTTCGCCGTCGCTTGGTTTGACTCGCAACTGACTGCGCCACGCTACGAAGGCTGCTTGGTCGTTTGGCTGAATATGTTTCAATTTGCCGGATTGGATGTTATCGACGCACTGCTGGCAGTGTGGACGGAACAGGCAGATAAAACGGCAGCTTTACGCGAATTTATCGACTTGTACTTAGAAATTCCGTATGGAAGCGACAAGCCGGATTGGTACAAAGTCTGCTATCTGCCCGAGCATTGTCCGAATAGAACGCAATTCGACACCCAACTGTCGGCTTGGTTTACCCACCCGGATACCCGCGCCACATTCAGACGAGCTTTAGAACAAGCCCTGCTGGAAGGCAAAGAAGACGAAAACGAAACATTGCCATGGGAGCAATGTTACGACTGGTTGGCGTAATCGGATGCCGGCTAAACACAAAATTTCTCATGATTTCATAAAGAAAGGAAAATCCAAATGAGCGAAACCCTATCCCGCCGAGTAGGCCGTCTGGTAAGCGGCGGTTTTCATGCCCTGATTGATGCGGCGGAAAACCTTGCGCCTGAAGCGGTCATGAACGAAAGCATCCGCGAAATCGAGCGCGCAGTAGATGAAGTGCGTGCTGAATTGGGCAAAGTGTTGGCGCAGAAACACCTTGCCGCCAAGAAAATGGCCGATGAAAGCAACCGCCACGAGGCCATCGATGCCAATCTGCAAGCCGCCGTAGATGCCGGTCGCGATGACCTTGCCGAAGCAGGTATCGCCGAGCAGATGGACATCGAAGCGCGTCTGCCTGTTTTGGAAAACACCATCGCCGATTGCGCCGCGCAGGAAAAAGAACTTGAGGGCTTTATCGCCGCCTTGCAGGCGAAAAAACGCGAGATGCAGCAGCAGTTGCAAGACTGGCGCGCCGCACAGCAGAACGCTGGCGCAGGCAAAGCGGCAGGCGGCAGCGACCTCAACCGCATCGCCCGTGATGCCGAAAAAAGCGGCAACGCCTTCGACCGCGTGATGGGTCGCCAAAACTCGGTACATAGCAGCACTGATGCGGCGCAGTTGGCCAAGCTGAAAGAATTGGAAGACTTAAGCCGCAACAACCGCATTGCCGAAAGATTGGCGGCGTTGAAGGCAAAATCATAAGCCATATTGAGAAAATCGCGGTTTCAGACGGCCTCTATCTTCACGAGGTCGTCTGAAAAAAGAAAACCATACACGCTTCAATAACAAAAAGATGCCGGATTGGGAAAATCCTGTCAGTTACGACCAATTAATAAAAATATCCATATCCAATCGGCTTAACTTTAAAATAAAATATATGCCGTCTGAAAATTAAAAAGAATAAGGAAATGCAATATGTGGAATTTAATCAACGCCCCCGAAACTGAAATCTTCGGCATTGCCATTGCGCTGATGGTTTTGCTCGGTGTGTTGGAAGTCATTTCCATGCTGGCAGGCGGCATCAGCGACTGGTTGGACAACCTGTTGCCCGACAGTCTGACCGAAACCGCGCACGCCGAGGTCGGATTGGATGTAGCAGACGCAGGCATATTCGTGCGTTTCCTGAGCTGGCTGTATATCGGACGTATCCCGGTGTTGATGTTGATGGTGGTGTTCCTTGCTGTATACGGATTGACGGGTTATCTGTTTCAGACGGCCTTTGCCACTGTATTCGGCAGTTATCTGAATGGCACGCTGGCAGCAGTCATCGTTTGGTTTCTTTCCCTGCCCTTAGTGCGAGTGACGGCTAGCGGTTTGTACAAAATTATGCCGAAAGATGAAACCACGGCCGTTTCTCAGGAAAGTTTGATCGGACGCGTCGGCACGGTGGTGTTAGGCGAAGCTCGGGTAGGCAATGCGGCGCAGGTGCGCGTGAAAGATGCTTACGGCCAACAGCATTATGTGATGGCAGAGCCTGACTCTGATGATGTATTGAAACAAGGAGATGCAGTATTGCTGGTGTCGCTGGACGGAAATACATTTAAAGCGATTTTGAATCCGAGCGGCAGCTTGGTAGATTAAGGCCGTCTGAAACTGCTGATTTATCGATACGGTAAAAATAGATACTTTACCACCCTATCCTCACCATCTAGAAATTTGAAATAACAATTAGAAAAACAACCACTCTATTATTTCAACCCATATTTTTAACCCTTTCAGACGGCCTCTCTCCCTCAAAGCCTTCTGAATCCACCGCCCCCAAAGGCATATTAACAAGAAGAAAGGAAAAACCATGAATTTGGTCTCCATCGGCACTATCGCCGGCGTCATACTCGTCGCGCTGTTTGTACTCGGCCTCATCCTGACCCGTCTGTATCGCCGTGCCAGCAAAGAAGTCTCATTTGTCCGCACCGGTTTTGGTGGCGAAAAAGTCATCATGAACGGCGGTGCGATGGTGCTGCCCGTATTGCACGAAATCATCCCCGTCAACATGAATACACTGCGCCTTGAAGTGCGCCGCGCTGCCCAACAAGCGCTGATTACCCGCGACCGTATGCGCGTTGACGTGATGGCGGAATTTTACGTCCGCGTTAAACCCAGCGCCGAGAGCATTGCGACCGCCGCACAAACGCTGGGTATGAAAACCATGTCTCCCGATGAGCTGAAAGATCTCGTCGAAGGTAAATTCGTTGATGCCTTGCGCGCCGTTGCCGCTGAAATGGCAATGGAAGAATTACATGAAAAACGTGTTGATTTTGTTCAGAAAGTACAACAAGTCGTGAGCGAAGATTTGTTTAAAAACGGTCTCGAACTCGAAACCGTTTCCCTGACCGGCCTCGACCAAACCAGCTTTGAGTTCTTTAACCCGCAAAACGCCTTTGACGCGGAAGGTTTGACCAAACTGACCGAAACCATCGAAGGCCGCCGCAAAAAACGTAACGAAATCGAACAAGATACCGACTTGGCAATCAAAACCAAAAACCTCGAAGCCGAGCAGCAACGCCTGAAAATCTCGCGCGAAGAAGAATACGCCAAACTCGAACAAGAGCGTGAAATTGCCGTCCGCCGTGCCGAACAAGAAGCCAGTATTGCCGAACAAGAATCTCAGAAAAAACGTGAAGCGGAAGAAGCCAAAATTGCCGCCGAACGCGAAGTGGATTTGAAACGCATTGCCGCCGAACGCGACATTAAAAACGAAGACATCCGCAAAGCCCAAGCCGTTGAGCAGGCAGAGGTTGAGCGCCGCAAAGCCATTGAATTGGCCGAGCAAGACCGCGCCATCGCCGTTGCCGAAAAATCGCGTGCCGAATCCGAAGCTAAAGCCGAAGCCGACAAAGCCCGCGCCGCCGCCGTTCGCGAAGAAGAGAGCGTGATTACCGTACGCGAAACCGAACGCGCCGAGCGTGCTAAAGCGGTTGAATTGATTGCCGCAGAAGAAGCCGCGCAAAAAGATGCGATTTCGCTCACTGTTGCCGCTGAAGCTGAAAAACAAGCTGCACAAGACCGCGCTGAAGCAGTGCGCATTGCCGCCGAAGCAGAAGCCGAAAAACACCGCCTGCAGGCCAAAGGTGAGGCCGATGCCAAAATTCTGTTGGCACAAGCGCAAGAGCAACAATACAAGGTTGATGCAGAAGGTACACGCGCTGTGAACGAAGCTGCCAACGTCCTGAGCGTTGAACAGGTTGAAATGCAAGTCCGCCTTGCCCTCTTAAAACACCTGCCTGACATCATCCGCGAATCCGTCCGCCCAATGGAAAAAATCGAAGATATCAAAATCTTGCAAGTCAATGGTCTGGGTGGCTTTGCTGGTGGTGCAAACGGTGCGGAAGGTGTTTCAGACGGCCAAACCACACAAGCCAGCCTTGCAGACCAAATGGTCAACAGCGCCCTGCGCTACCGCAGCCAAGCTCCGTTGGTCGACGGTCTCTTGAAAGAGTTGGGACTGAATGGTGGCGACATCAACGGCCTGACCCAAGGACTTGATAAAACCATCGACCAATCATAAACAGATACAATCATAATGGTTTAAAGGCCGTCTGAAACTTTTCAGACGGCCTTTTTGATATAAGAGCTCAGAAAAACGCTAATATTTTCAATACTGATAAATTCAATTCTATTGCGATTGCAATAAATTAGGAATCATCCAATCTATTTTTTGAGGATAAAAAGATTGGGTGGGCTATTTTAAATGTGAATCACAAGGCTAACTACTTCAATAATGATCCACCAATAATTTAATCATAAAAACCTGTTCTACCGTTTCGATTTCAAACTTGCCATCTACTCATCTATCGACATTTTAATATCAAACCGCTTATCTTCAGGCAAATAAAAAAGCACAACATTTTGTTGTGCTTTTTCTTGATGAACCCACATTACTTGTTTTTTTGCGAACGAAGGTAGTCCAAAGTTTTCAGCTGGGCAATGGCTGCTGCCAATGCTTTGTGCGCTTCGGCCAGAGATTTATCATCTTTGGCTGCAGAAACACCTGCCTCGGCTGCTTTTTTAGCTGCTTCAGCACGCGCCTGATCCATTTCTGTACTGCGGACGGCAACGTCTGCCAATACGGTAATCTTATCAGGCTGTACTTCTAAAACGCCACCGGAAACGGCAACCAGCACTTCTTCAGCTTCACCCGGAACAGTCAAACGCAATGCGCCGGGACGTACCAAACTCATAATCGGCTCGTGTCGTGGATAAATACCAAGCTCACCTTGAACGGTCGGAACCACCACAAAGCTGGCCTCGCCCGAATAGATGTTTTGCTCGCTACTAACCACTTCAACTTGCATGGTGCTCATGCCGGCCTCCTTAGTTTAAGGTTTTCGCTTTCTCAGCCGCTTCTTCGATGCCGCCTACCATATAGAACGCTTGTTCAGGCAGATGGTCGTATTCGCCGTTCAAGATGGCTTTAAAGCCGGCGATGGTGTCACGCAATGAAACGTATTTGCCTGGAGAACCGGTAAATACTTCGGCAACGTGGAACGGTTGAGACAGGAAGCGTTGGATTTTACGGGCACGCATCACAGTCAGTTTGTCTTCGTCAGACAATTCATCCATACCCAGAATGGCAATAATGTCGCGCAATTCTTTGTATTTTTGCAGAGTAGACTGTACACCGCGTGCTACGTCGTAGTGCTCTTGACCCAATACCATCGGATCCAATTGGCGTGAAGTAGAGTCAAGCGGGTCAACTGCCGGGTAAATACCCAAAGATGCAATATCACGGCTCAATACGACGGTCGCGTCCAAGTGGGCGAAAGTTGTCGCTGGAGACGGGTCAGTCAAGTCATCCGCAGGTACATATACGGCTTGGATGGAAGTAATGGAACCAGTTTGGGTAGAGGTAATACGCTCTTGCAAACGACCCATTTCTTCAGCCAATGTCGGTTGGTAACCCACTGCAGAAGGCATACGGCCCAACAGTGCAGATACTTCGGTACCGGCCAGAGTGTAACGGTAGATGTTGTCAACGAAAAACAATACGTCGCGACCTTTACCGTTTTCGTCTTTTTCGTCACGGAAGTATTCGGCCATGGTCAAACCGGTCAAAGCAACGCGCAGACGGTTGCCTGGAGGTTCGTTCATTTGACCATACACCATGGCTACTTTATCCAATACGTTGGAATCTTTCATCTCGTGGTAGAAGTCGTTACCTTCACGGGTACGTTCACCCACACCTGCGAACACGGACAGACCGCTGTGCGCTTTGGCGATGTTGTTGATTAATTCCATCATGTTCACGGTTTTGCCCACACCGGCACCACCGAACAGACCTACTTTACCGCCCTTAGCAAACGGACACAGCAAGTCGATCACTTTAATACCGGTTTCCAGCAATTCGGTAGTTGAAGACAACTCGTCGAATTTTGGAGCAGTTTGGTGAATGGCACGGCTCTTGTCGGTATCGATAGGACCTGCTTCATCAACAGGTGTACCCAATACGTCGACAATACGACCCAATGTACCTTTACCTACCGGCACAGTGATTGGCGCACCAGTATTGCTTACAGACATACCGCGTTTCAGGCCGTCTGAACTACCCATTGCAATAGTACGGACAACGCCGTCACCCAGAAGTTGTTGAACTTCCAGAGTCAGACCGTTCTCGTCCAATTTCAGGGCATCGTAAACATGCGGGATAGCGTCGCGTGGAAATTCCACGTCAACCACCGCACCAATAACTTGTACGATTTTGCCTTGGCTCATTATCGTATCCTAATTTCCTGTTCAGGCTTCAGACGGCATTAAACTGCCGCTGCACCTGCTACAATTTCTGACAATTCCGTGGTAATCGCGGCTTGACGCGATTTGTTGTACACCAAGCGCAATTCTTTAATGGCATTGCCTGCGTTGTCGGTTGCGGCTTTCATCGCTACCATACGCGCGGCTTGTTCAGATGCCATGTTGTCGCTCAATGCCTGATAAACCACAGACTCTAAATAGCGGCGAACCAAATATTCCAATACGGCGATAGGACTCGGCTCGTAGCGGTATTCCCAAGTAAATGAAGAATGACCTGTTCCGTCGTCAATAACGTTTTCACCGATAGGCAGCAAAACTTCCATACGCGGCTCTTGGCGCATTGTATTGACAAAACGTGAGTAAACCATATGGATACGGTCTAATTCATGTTTCTCATAACGTTGGAAGATTTCGGTCAAAGGGCCAAGCAACGCTTCCATTTTCGGGGTATCGCCCAAATTGGTTGCGCTGGCAATAACGTTCAAACCGATGCTTTGGCATGCTGCCAAACCTTTGCTACCCAGGCACACGACTTCGACTTCGATGCCTTGTTCCTGATACTCTTGAACTTGCGCCAAAAACTTTTTCAGTACGTTTGCGTTCAAGCCACCGCACAAACCTTTATCCGAGGTAATCAAAATGAAACCGGCACGACGCACTTCGCGGTGCGGCTCCAACAATTTGATACCATGATCGGCATTAGTCTGTGCAAGATGACTCATCACTGTACGCACTTTTTCGGCGTACGGACGCGCTAAGCGCATCCGGTCTTGAGTCTTCCGCATTTTAGAGGTCGACACCATTTGCATCGCTTTAGTGATCTTTTGGGTATTTTGAACACTACGGATTTTGGTGAGAATCTCTTTTCCGACTGCCATTTCAGACTCCTTTCATCTCAATACTTATGCTTGGTAAGCGTAAGAAGATTTGAAAGATTTCATGGCTTCGGTCAATGCTTTTTCGCTTTCGTCAGACATTGCGCCTGATGCATTAATCGCTTCCAGAACCTCAGGATGTTGCGTACGTACGAAACTCAAGAATTCTGCTTCGAAAGCCAAGGCTTTGGATACCGGAACATCTGCGTAAGAACCGTTGTTGATCGCCCACAAAGTCAATGCCATTTCGGCAGTGTTCAATGTGCTGAATTGTTTTTGTTTCATCAATTCAGTAACTACTTCACCGTGTTGCAGCTGTTTGCGTGTTGCTTCGTCCAAATCGGAAGCAAATTGCGAGAACGCTGCCAATTCACGGTACTGTGCCAACGCCAAACGGATACCGCCACCCAGTTTTTTGATGACTTTGGTTTGTGCTGCACCACCTACGCGCGATACGGAAATACCGGCATTGATTGCAGGACGGATACCGGCGTTGAACAAGTCGGTTTCCAAGAAGATTTGGCCGTCTGTAATCGAAATTACGTTGGTTGGTACGAATGCTGATACGTCACCGGCTTGGGTTTCAATAATTGGCAACGCAGTCAGAGAACCGGTTTTGCCTTTTACTTCGCCATTGGTCAGTTTTTCAACTTCGTTTTCGCTGACGCGGGCCGCACGTTCCAACAGACGGGAGTGCAGGTAGAATACGTCGCCAGGATATGCTTCACGGCCAGGAGGACGGCGCAACAGCAGGGAAATTTGACGGTATGCAACAGCTTGTTTAGACAAATCATCGTATACGATCAGTGCATCTTCACCGCGGTCACGGAAGAATTCGCCCATGGTACAACCGGAGTAAGGAGCGATGTATTGCAGTGCAGCGGCTTCAGAAGCAGTTGCAGCAACCACGATGGTATGCTCCATCGCGCCATGCTCTTCCAATTTGCGTACTACGTTGGCAATAGAAGATGCTTTTTGACCGATAGCAACATAAATACAGATTACGCCTGTACCTTTTTGGTTAACGATGGCATCCAGTGCTACGGCAGTTTTACCGGTTTGACGGTCACCAATGATCAACTCACGTTGGCCACGACCAACCGGAACCATAGAGTCAATGGCTTTCAGGCCGGTTTGCATTGGTTGGTCAACCGATTTACGCGCAATCACACCTGGTGCAATTTTTTCGATTGGAGCAGTCAATGTTGTGTTAATTGGACCTTTACCATCGATAGGACGACCCAATGCATCAACCACGCGACCAACCAGTTCTCGACCGATCGGCACTTCCAAAATACGGCCGGTACAGGTAACTGTATCGCCTTCTTTAATGTGTTCGTACTCACCCAACACTACGGCACCGACGGAGTCACGCTCCAAGTTCATGGCCAGACCGAAAGTGTTACCGGGGAATTCGAGCATCTCACCTTGCATCGCGTCTGACAAGCCATGAATGCGCACAATACCGTCTGTCACAGAAACAACGGTACCACGGGTACGCACTTCTGTATTGACGGACAGATTTTCGATTTTGGCTTTAATCAAATCGCTAATTTCAGCAGGATTAAGCTGCATGAAAACTCTCCTAATTTGTCATAGTCGCATACAAAGCATTCAGTTTGCCTTGTACGGACAAATCCAAGACCTGATCACCCACTTCTACTTTGATGCCGCCGATTAATTCAGGGGCAACTTTAGTTACCACATCCAATTTGCTGTTGAAGCGTTTTGTCAGGATATCGGTAACATCGGCCAGCTGCTGAGAACTGAGCTCATACGCGCTGTAAATTACTGCCGATTTCGTATTGTTGTGTATCAAGGTCAAATCTTGATATTGGGCATAAATTTCCGGCAATACCAGCAAACGCTTTTGCTCGGCCAAAACGGTAATGAAATTTGCCAATTCGACATTTTTGATACCGACAAGACCTTTGAGCGTTTCTGCTTTTTCGGAAGCTCCCGTTTCCGGTTGCTCGATGAAAGCAATGACTTTCTCATCTTGAACAACCGCTGCGAGTTCTTTCAGTTCGCCCAACCAAGACTCGATTTGGTTTTTTTCCTGAGCCAGACTAAACAATGCTTTCGCATAAGGTCTGGCAATCGTTGCGAACTCTGCCATAAGATTACAGCTCCTGTTTTAAGGCACTGAGCAGATCTGCATGTTTGGAAGCATCGACTTCTTTACGCAGGATAGATTCCGCACCTTTAACAGCCAATGAAGCGACCTGTTCGCGCAACACTTCGCGTGCACGGTTAACTTCTTGCTCTACATCAGCTTTTGCTTGGGCTGCAATGCGTGCTGCTTCATGAGAAGCTTGCTCTTTGGCTTCTTCTACAATTTTTGCAGCACGTTTTTCGGCGTTGGCAACCATTTCGGTTACCTGATTACGCCCTTCGGCCATAAGTTCTGCAACTTTTTTCTCTGCCTGCTCAAAATCGCTCTTACCGCGCTCGGCAGCAGCCAAGCCTTCGGCGATTTTTGCGGCACGCTCATCCAATGCTTTGGCAATCGGAGGCCATACGAATTTCATCGTAAACCAAACCAAGCCAAAGAAAACTAGGATTTGCGCAAATAAGGTTGCATTAATATTCACGTTACTTAACCTTCGTATCTGGGTTAATCAAACAGACGGCAAGCCTGTATCTGAACGGATCGCTCCGTCTTGATTACGCACCACTAAACGGGTTAACGAAGGCGAACAACAGGGCAATAGCCACACCGATCAAGAAAGCCGCGTCGATCAGACCAGCGATCAAGAACAGTTTGGTTTGCAGAGGACCGATCAGCTCAGGTTGGCGAGCAGAAGATTCCAAGTATTTAGAACCAACCATTGCGATACCGATAGAGGCACCCAATGCGCCCAAGGCAACGATCAAACCACATGCGATAGCAATCAAACCCATTTTTAAACTCCTTAAAATAGTAAAGGTTAAACTACAAAAAACAAACTACAAAAAAACTACTTGATTAGTGTGCATCATGCGCCTGTCCGATATATACGAACGCCAACGCCATGAAAATAAATGCCTGCAAGGTGATGACCAAAATGTGGAAAATCGCCCAAGCCAAACCGGCAATCAGGTGGAACACAAATAAAATCGGATCCAAAGTTTCGACACTGCCGGTTGACGCCCATGCACCGCCCAACAGAGCGATCAACAGGAACACCAGCTCACCGGCATACATATTACCAAACAACCGCATACCGTGGGATACGGTTTTGGACAAAAACTCTACCAAGTTCAACAGGAAGTTGGCCGGAGCAAGCCACGGACCGAAAGGTGCGCAGAACAACTCGTGAATCCAACCGCCAAGGCCTTTGATTTTGACATTGTAGTAAATACAGATCAGCAATACGCCAATCGCCAGAGCCAAAGTCGTATTCAAGTCAGCTGTCGGCACGACGCGCAACAGGGCATGATGATTACCGGTAATGCCTTGCCATGCCATCGGCAGCAAATCAACCGGCAGCATATCCATGGCGTTCATCAAGAGAATCCAGACAAACAATGTCAGACCCAACGGGGCAACGGCTTTACGCGATTGTTCGTTATGGATAATGCTCTTACACATGTTATCCACGAATTCGAACAGAATTTCAACAGCCGCTTGGAAACGACCGGGAACACCGGCCGTCGCTTTTTTGGCACCGCGCCACAAAAGGAAGCTGCCGATTACGCCCAACAGAACGGCAAAAAAGATTGCATCAAGGTTAATGAACGAAAAATCAGCAATGTTTTTCAGTCCTTGACCCTGAGTAACATCCGACATACTGGTCAAGCTTTGCAAGTGGTGCTTGATGTAGTCGGCAGCGGTCATAGTTTCACCTGCCATAGTGTTTCACTCTCAACAATACTAAAAAAACCAAATGACTGACGCCAAGAAACGCCAATAAAAATGGGTAAAATACCAGTGATCGATGCCATATCGCAAAAACGACCAACATAGATACCAGCGACAGCACTACTTTTAAAACCTCTCCGCCGATAAACATCGAACTTTGCAGATCGGGATTTCGTCGGGAAAACTTTAAAAGTAAAACTGCAACTAGGGTAGGCAAAATGTACGAAAATCCTCCCGCAAAAGCAGAGAGGAAGCCGGGCAATCCGGAAAATAACGCACAAACAACTGAAATTATTAATAATACAATTACTTGCAATGGGACTATCTGATTCATTGTACTTTGCACCCCCAAAAGCAAGGCAGGCTAATATAATCAAGAAGTTTGTTAACGTCAAGCAATATGTTAATCTTTGTGAACCTTTCATAAATAAATGATTAACACATATAAAACAAATCTTTGCTGGAATGGAGTTTAACACAAATTACATGTTGTTACATAGATTTTACAGAAGATTTTGATTTGTATTGTAAACATTTATACGCTCTACGCTTTTTCAAAAATTGAGGCCGTCTGAAAAGCTTTTTTCAGACGGCCCGTTCTGTTTATAAAGCCGTTAGAACGCTTGATTGATGCCTAACTGCTTCAGCAAATATTCGAATGTTTCCGGCGTATCAAAATGCAGCACGATTTTGCCTTTTTTCTGATTACTGGTTTTGACTTCGGCATTAACGCCCAAATGCTCGGTCAATGCATCATTGATGCGGCGGATATCCGGGCTGATGGTTTTGGCTGCTTCGGGCTTGGCTTTTTGATGTGCCAACTGGCTGCGGCGCTCTACCTCACGCACCGACCAACCGTTTTTGACGGCTTTTTGAGCCAACTCCAGTTGGTCAACCACATGCAAGGTCAACAACGCACGGGCATGACCCATTTCCAGACGGCGTTGATAAAGCATTTCCTGAACCGGCTCAGGCAGGCTCAACAGACGCAGGCTGTTGGAGATGGCACTACGGCTTTTACCGACGGCTTTTGCGATGGTTTCATGAGTCAGGCCGAATTCATCGGCAAGGCGTTTCAAACCTTGCGCTTCTTCAATCGGATTGAGATTTTCACGTTGCAGGTTTTCAATCAAACCCATGGCCAACGCGGTTTCGTCGCTGATGGTTTTGATGACGACGGGAATTTCAGTCAAACCGGCCAACTGGGAAGCGCGCCAACGGCGTTCGCCGGCAATCAATTCATATTGAGACAAACCACGTTCGCGCACGATAACCGGCTGGATAATGCCTTGCGCTTTAATGGAATCGGCCAATTCCTGCAAAGCTTCGTCATCCATTTGCACACGCGCCTGATAACGGCCGGGCTGAATATCGGCGATGGCAACCGTTGTCAGGCGGTCGCTACTGCTGCTGTCCACTGCATTGGAAATCAGCGAATCCAAACCGCGCCCCAATCCACCTTTTGCTTTTGCCATATTGTTTTCCCTTTCAGACGGCCTCATTGTTGAAATGACGTATTCTATCGGATATTGCTGCTTTACGACAATTTGAATCACTATGATTTGACTATTGCCATTTATTTACGGAGCGAAACCGCAAACATGCCCCTTAAAGCGTTACTCAAACGGATTTCTTCCGCATTTTCCAACATCGCGCGCGTGATGTGGGTTTCCTTGATTGTATCCACACCTAAATATAGCTGCGGCTGCTTCAATACCGCTTGGCGCATTACCCCGTTCAAAATATCCAAATCCAAAGACGGCGTGAGCCATTGTCCTTGATATTTGACGAACACATTGCTTCTTCCACCCTCTAACAAAAGGCTGTCTGAATTGAAAAACAGGCTGTCAAATGCGCCCTGCCCTTCTGCCGTTTTCCATGCTTGGTCAAAAATTTCACGGCGTGTGGTTTTGAAGCGGCGCAGATAATCGCGTTGACTTAATGTGTGCTCACTCAAGATGACGTATTGCTGCCCATCTAATTCAGAAACAGCCGCATGACTCAATACAAGGCCGTCTGAAAACAAGGCGGCTTTGACTCTAAATAACCCACTTGGCAACGCATCTATATAGTGTTGAATTTGCTCTGCCGTATTTTGATGCCAAGGCAGGTTGAGCGCTTGTGCCGAAATTTTCAGACGACCCAAATGCAAATCGAGCAAACGGCATTGTTTGTCTTGCACACGCATGGTTTCAAAAATACCGAAATCAGGCCGCAAGTCATTGAGGAAACGCGCCTTCCAACCGCACTCGCGATATTCGGCTTCAGGATCGCTATCAATCACAATCCCCGAACCCACGCCATAAACACCTTGATAAAGGCCGTCTGAAATCGGCTTCAGGGATAAGGTGCGGATCACGACATTGAACACACCTTCAAACCCCAAACCCGTATTGCACGGACGCAAAAAGCCGATGCTGCCTGTGTACAAACCGCGCGGTTCGGATTCAAGGGACTCAATAATCTGCATACTCATGCGTTTGGGGGCACCGGTGATACTGCCGCACGGAAAGGCTGCACGGAGAATATCGGCAACCGAAACACCAGCCAGCGCCTGCGCCTCGATGGCACTGGTCATCTGCCAAACACTGCCGAAACGGGAAACTTTAAATGGTTCAGGCACGCGTACTTTGCCCGTTTGCGCGATTTTGCCGAGATCGTTGCGCAACAAATCGACAATCATCACATTTTCGGCACGGTTTTTCGGGTCGTTTTGCAATTCAACGGCGCGGCGTTCATCTTGTCCGTCATGAAGAATCGGCGCAGTACCTTTCATCGGCTCGGTTGTGATCAGACCGTCTGAATCGATTTTGAGGAAAAGTTCAGGAGAAAAACACAAAGTCCACGCTTCCTGCCCTGCCCCGTCGGGCAGACAAGACAAAACGGCATACGGCACAGGCTGACGCAAACGGCGGTAAAGCTGAATCGGATTGCCATAAGTTTGTAGGTGCAGGCGTGCGGTGTAATTGATTTGATAGGTATCGCCGCGGCGGATGGCCTCGTGGATTTGGCGGATATGCTCGAGATAATCGGCTTCGGATACGGAGAATCGGGGAGTGGAGATACCTGCCGCCAGGCCGTCTGAATGATTGGCCAACCAGCTTTCGGCATCGATTTCAGAACAATCGGCAAACCAGTGCAAACGTAGACTACCACTGCGGCCAGATGGAATATCCATCAGCGGCAACCCAAATTCGTAGTCTACAAACAACACTGCATGCAAACCCTTTTTCCAGCCGGCTTGCAAAATACTTGTTAACGAATCCAGTTCGTTATGATAAAACCGATGGCTTTCTACATGATTTTGATAGAGTTTTGCTCGGCCGCTCACGGCATCGTCAAACAGGGCGAAATAAAGCATGATTGCTGTACAAATAGGCTGATTATACGCTGCTTTTACATAAGTTAGCAGACAAATTCAAAAAAAGCACTCAAATGTAATTTTATGTAGTCGAACGAAATATAAAAGGGTAGAATCAAACCATACCACACCATATCATTTAAAACTTAATCGATAAGGAGACTTTATGGCAGACCACCAATTAGAACCGTTCGAGAATGTTGAACTGGGCGAGAAACAAGACCAGCTGCAAGTATTCGAAAAGGCTGTTTTGGAACACGAAGGACGCGGCACTGACGAAGATTCCAGCAGCGCACCGCTTCCTGCCAACTACCCATACAAACAACGTATGCGTCGCTCTGTTTACGAAAAAGAAAAACAGAAGCTGCAAATCGAATTGTTGAAAGTACAAAGCTGGGTTAAAGATTCCGGTCAGCGTATCGTCAGCCTGTTTGAAGGCCGAGATGCAGCCGGTAAAGGCGGTACCATCAAACGCTTTATGGAACACCTGAATCCGCGTGGCGCGCGCGTGGTTGCTTTGGAGAAACCAACCACTACCGAACGCGGCCAATGGTATTTCCAACGCTACATCCAAAACCTGCCGACCGCAGGCGAAATGGTATTCTTCGACCGCTCATGGTACAACCGTGCCGGCGTAGAACGCGTAATGGGCTTCTGCGAACCTAACGAATACCTGCTCTTCATGCGTCAAACCCCTGAATTGGAACGCATGCTTGTTGCCAGCGGCATCCACCTGTTCAAATTCTGGTTCTCCGTATCCCGTGAAGAACAACTCCGCCGCTTCATCTCCCGCCGCGACGACCCTCTGAAACACTGGAAACTGTCCCCTGTGGACATCCAGTCGCTCGACCGCTGGGACGACTACACCGAAGCCAAAAACGCCATGTTCTTCCACACCCATACCGGCGACGCGCCTTGGGTCATTATCCGTTCCGACGACAAAAAACGTGCACGTTTGAACTGTATCCGCTACTTCCTGCACCAGCTGGACTATCCGGGCAAAGACGTGAAAGCCATCGGCAAAGTGGACGATAAAATTGTTTTGATTCCCGACACACGTTACAAAGAAAAAACCGTAGACATCGGACACGATTAATTCTTAAAGCATCAAAGGCCGCCTGAATTTCATCTTTCAGACGGCCTTTTCTTAATCCTCGCGATTCCAGTACGTTTTTTGTGCGAATACCAATTTATTGTCAGTGAATTTTACATTATCCAAATTCAACGCCCAGACATCACTTTTCATCACTCGAGCAGCAGGATGCGCTTTGTAAAATAAAGACTGCGCCGCTTTCAAATCCGCTTCATCTTCAATCAAAGCGACAGTCGCCGCAAACTGAACACCGCTGATTTTCGTGATACTGTCAGGCTGTCCGGCAATGGTGCCGGCTACTTTGGCAGAACGGCTCATCAGTCCGCCATGCTTTGTTTTCAAAGAAGTCAGCACAATTAGGCGGGCATTGGCTTCATCAAACACATAAAAACAACAAGCCGCCCAAACTTCGCCCTCTGCCGCAGTGGCAATACTGACGACATGATGATTGCTCAAAAATTTAACAATATTGGTAGGAATCGCTTGCATGATTTTTATCCTCTTTCTCAGTGTATTAAATTTATTTTCAGGCAGTCTGAAATATCAGCCCTGCCAGCGCGGCACATCGTTTTGAATAATACCGAACAAGTCCAAAGCGTGAGAGACGCTGTGTGTAATCATATCTTCGATGGATTCAGGCTTCTGATATAAAGCCGGAACGGGAGGAAACACGATACCGCCCATCTCTGTCACACGGCGCATATTTTCAATGTGCGCCAAGTTTAACGGCGCTTCACGCACCATCAACACCAGCTTGCGCCGCTCTTTCAACGTTACATCTGCCGCACGGCTGAGCAAATTATCGGCAAATCCATGAGCAACCGAAGCCAAAGTCTTCATTGAACACGGCGCAATCAACATTCCATCCGTCAAAAACGAACCGCTGGCAATACTTGCCCCGACATTACGGATAGAATGCACGACATCCGCCAAAGCATAAACGTCTTCTTTAGTGTAATCCGTTTCCAAAGCGCGGGTCATCTCCGCCCCTTGTGAAACCACCAAATGCGTTTCTACCTGATGTGCACGCAAAAGCTGCAAAGCCTTCACGCCATACTGAAAACCGCTGGCACCGCTGATGCCGACAACCAAACGCTTCATTGTATTTCCCTGTCTCGGCCTAAAGATAAATGAAAGGCAGATTCTCAAGACGAAAAAATAACCGCTAAAAAGCGGTTAGATTTTCTAATGTGGTGCCGACAGCGAGATTTGAACTCGCACAGCCTACGGCCACTACCCCCTCAAGATAGCGTGTCTACCAATTCCACCATGTCGGCATAAATTAAATTGTCTTACTGCTGCTGAGGATTCGGTGCAACAGGAGTTGTATTGTTTTGTGCAGGCGTTGCAGGCTTAGGAGCTTGCTGGGTCTGCTTCACATCGCTGAAGTCTAAACCGTGCTTATTGGAGTGGGTGTGAATATACACCATTGCCATGCAGGTCGCAAAGAAAAATGTTGCAGCAACGGCAGTCGAGCGGCTGAGGAAGTTGGCATTACCGGCAGAACCGAATACGCCTTGCGCGCTACCGCTGCCGGAACCGAATGTTGCGCCGGCATCCGCACCTTTACCGTGTTGCAGCAATACTAACACGATTACAAATAGAGCGGAAATAATATTAATAATCCAGATAAGGGTTTTAAAGGCTTCCATATGTTTTCTACGAGGCTTGTGCTGCGTTGATGATGGCGGTAAAGGAGTCATATGATAATGACGCGCCACCAACCAATGCGCCGTCTACATGAGGTACTGCGAAGATGTCGGCTGCGTTATCCGCTTTCACACTTCCGCCGTAAAGAACGCGGATTTTAACATCGCTTCCGCACAAAGACAAGATTTCTTTGTAGATAAATGCGTGCATGTCGGCGATTTGTTCGACAGTGGCGACTTTGCCTGTACCGATCGCCCAAACCGGCTCGTAGGCAACGGCAATGTTTTTGGTGTCCAAACCTTGCAGGATGGAAAGCTGGTGTGCAATGACTTCGTGTTCTTTACCGGCTTCGCGCTCTTCCAGGCTTTCGCCGACGCACAACAATGGAATCAGGCCGACGTTGAGGACGTTTTCCATTTTGCGGCGTTGAATTTCGTTTTTCTCGCCGAAATAAAGGCTGCGCTCGGAGTGGCCGATGAGGACGATGTCTGTACCGATGTCGGCAAGCATTTCGGCGGACACTTCACCGGTATACGCGCCATTATTGGGGAAACGGCTCACGTCTTGCGCACAGGTCAAGATGCGGTTGTTCAAAACAATCTGCATGGCGTTGTGCAGTTGCAACAGGTAAACGGTCGGAGCGGCCAGGCCGATTAACACGCGTTCTGCGGTTGGCATGACACGGAAGCGGTGCATAAGCGCATTGTTGTTTTGGAGTCGGCCGTTCATTTTCCAGTTGCCGATAACCCATTTTTGGTCCCACATTCCGATTTGGTGATACATCTTTATTGCTCCGTGTGTTGGTTGTTGCTTGTTGTAGCGTTGTGTAATGTGAAAGTTTAGTGGATATATGTGCGCTTGGCAATTATTAACGAGCCTCCGGGCCGTCTGAAAGATGGCACACTCTCCGACAAGGATTTATAATGTATGTTTCGATAAAATTAAGAATTGAACGGAGCACAAATATGGACTTTGAAAAAGCGCGTTTCAATATGGTTGAACAGCAGATTCGTCCGTGGGATGTCTTGGATTTCGACATTTTGGATGCTTTGGAGGAGATCGGGCGCGAACATTTCGTCGGCGAGGCTTTTCAAGGCTTGGCCTATGCAGATATGGAGCTGCCGCTGGCCAACGGCCATAAGATGTTGGAACCCAAAGTCGTTGCCCGCCTGGCTCAAGGTTTGAAACTGAAAAAAGACGAAACCGTCTTAGAAATCGGTACAGGCTCAGGCTATGCAACCGCCCTGCTGTCCAAACTGGCCGGCAAAGTCGTAACCGACGACATCGATGCCGAGCAGCAGCAACGCGCCAAAAAAGTTTTGGATGAATTGGGCTTTGCCAACGTCGATTATGTGCAAAACAACGGCCTGACCGAAGCATCTCAAGGCGCGCCTTTTGATGCGATTTATGTAGGCGGCGCAGTAGACAGCGTACCTGAAATTCTGAAAGAGCAACTGAAAGACGGCGGCCGTATGGTGGTCATCGTCGGCCGCAAACCGGTACAACACGCGTTTTTGCTGACGCGCAACGGCAATGAATTTTCCGAAAAGGTGTTGTTTGACACCGTCGTGGCACACTTGGAAGACAAATCGGCCAATCCGTTCGGCGATTTCGATTTTTAAACAACAGGCCGTCTGAAAGTTCAGACGGCCTCATACTTTTATACCCGACCCTATGACCGACATTATCCAACTCTCGCCCACCGAATTGAAACAATGGCAGGACGAAGGCCACGCATTTCATCTGCTCGACGTCCGCACCGATGAAGAACGCGCCATCTGCACCCTACCCGCTGCCATTCACATCCCGATGAACCTCATCCCCCTGCGCCAAAACGAGCTGCCCGACGACGATTTGCCCATCGTCGTTTACTGCCACCACGGCATCCGCAGCCTGCACACGGCAATGTATTTGGAGGACGCCGGATTTGAAAACCTTTACAACCTGCAAGGCGGTATTGATGCTTGGGCAATGCAAGTGGACAGCAAAATGATGCGATACTGAATCGGTTTTATAAATAAAAGGCCGTCTGAAACTGGATTTCAGACGGCCTTTTTCAAACCTTTCTGCTTACGCTTGTAAGCTAGCGACAAACTGCTGTACGGCCGGCACAGCTAAAATCAACAGCAATACCAATACGGCTTTTTCCATACGGTTAAACTGACGACTTCCGTAATGTTTCTTTTGCGAATAGAGAAACAGCAATACGCCGGGCAAATAGAGCAAGACTGAAAGCAGCAAATATTCCGTGCCCGCCGCATAGACAATCCAAGCCGCATAAAGCGTTGCTGCCGCGCCGATAAGACGGTATTTCGCCGCAGCCTTTTGTGTCAGCGATAATTTGAGCAGATATGCACCAATTAACAGATACGGTATCAAAATCATCGAAGTCGATACCATCAGCAAGGCAGAATAATCCTCGCCTTTTAACCACACCAGCAATAGGCAAAACTGCACAGTCAAGGTGGTAAACATCAACGAACCCTGCGGCACTTCGTTTTTATTCAATGGGATAAACGATTTTGGAAATGCGCCGTTTCTCGCACCCATGTGCGGAATCTCAGTCGCATACAGCGTCCAGCTTAAATAAGACGACAGCACAGACACAATCAGGCAGGAAGAAATCAGCACGTTACCCCAAGGGCCGACCATGTGCGCCAACACGCCCGCCATAGACGGATTAGCCATTGCTGCAATATCCACACGAGGCAAAATGCCTTGAGCCAAGACGGTAATTGCCACATACATGGCCAGCGTCAAGCTGACTCCGATAATGGTTGCTCGACCGACATCAGCACGACTTCGCGCATGCTTGGACAAAACCGCCGCACCCTCAATACCGGTAAACACCCACAGCGTAATCAGCATTGTGTTTTTCACCTGAGTCATCAGGCTGACATCAGGATTTTCAGGCGTAGCAAGGCTCGCCCCTGTCCAATCGGACATAAACACTTCGGTTTGAAAGAAATAGGCTGCCATACCGATAAATAAAATCAGCGGAAATACTTTGACTGCCGTCGCAATCAGGTTCACTCCTGCCGCTTCTTTAATACCGCGCACTACCAACCAGTAAATCAGCCACACAATTACTGATTCTCCAACGAAAGCAGCAAATGTGTTGCCTTTACCGAAAATCACGTTGTCCGGCGTATCGACAAATCCGCCTACTGCTTCAAACGCAACCACCAAATAGCCGACAATACCGACCGTGGTGCAAAGCCAATAGCCCCACGCCGAGAAAAAACCCATCAAATCGCCGAAGCCGTCGCGGGCGTACGTATAAATACCACCGTCCAGTTCGGGCTTAAGTTTGGACAAGGCCGAAAATGACAGGCCGAGAAAGATAATGCCCACACCGGTAATCAGCCAACCCAACAGCAAAGCCTGCGAACCTGCAACGGCAGCCATATTCTGTGGCAGGCTGAAAATACCCGAACCAATCATGGAACTAATAACCAAGGCCGTCAGTGCAACCAAACCGATTTGAGATTTTTGCGACATGTTTATTCCTGATTTTTATCATTATGTGTTTGTGAAGCGACGGCATTACCGGCTTTTTTAGCCTGTTCTAACCGTATCAAAATATTATGCAGCCACTTTCAGACGGCCTTAAATCCTTGCGCCAACGCACGGATATGTTCAGGTG
>NZ_KV820422.1:214319-235263 GCF_001815375.1 Neisseria sp. HMSC065C04 | reverse complement strand
GATACCGCAGCACCCACCGATGATTTCCGCGCCCAAATCCGCCCATTGTCTCGCCCACGCCAAATAATTTTCCGGCGTAGCATCAGCGCGAATCGGATCCAAACCGTCGTTGGCATCGTTCATCTGTCCTTTTACCGGTTCAAATGCATTGGCGTAAACACCCAGTTTCAGACGGCCTTGAGCTTCATTCGCCACTTTCAAAGCTTCCGCCATTACTTCAGGCTGACTGCAATTGAACAACATTGCCGCCGCACCTATTTCTACCGCGAAATCCGCCGCCTCGTGCACGGTTTCTCCCGAACGCAACACCGGTACATCATGTGGCATCGTATCTTCCAAAGTAAACGATACCCAAAACGGTTTACCGTCATCAGGCAGACTGCTGCGCCAGAAACGAGCTTCTTCCAAGCTGGATACGGTTTCTGCCAACCAAATATCAGCAAACGGCATCAAACCCGATATTAAAGGGCGCGCCAAAGCAGATGCGACTTGTTTGTCAAACAAGTCAGGGCGGTAAGAACCGAACAACGGCGGCAGGCTTGCGGCTACTTTTGCAGTAGTCCCGCTTTGTTCCACCGCTTCACGCGCCAAACGGCCGGCCTGCCTTGCCCATTCGGCAGCTTGAGCATCAAAGCGCTCCTGCCCGATATGAAACGGAACAAGCGCATAGCTGTTGGTCGTAATCACCTGTGCGCCGGCCTGGAGAAAATCCAAATGCGTTTCACGTACAATATCCGGCGCTTCCATCAAAGCCAAAGCAGACCATTCCGGCTGGCGAAACGGTGCGCCGCGCCGATGCAGTTCACGCCCCATTCCACCGTCTAAAATCGTTACCGTCATGATCGACCTCCAATGATGAATTTTTAAAATCGCCATTCTACGCTTTTTTAACTCCTTACCTTTAATCTATGAAAAACTAAACTTATGCAGTTTCGTTATATAAAAGGCCGTCTGAAGCAGGATTTCAGACGGCCTTTACAATTATTTCACAAACCGTGCATCTGCCATAAACGGCCGTGTAGCTGCCGGTTTGGCGGAATAGAAGCGGGAGAACGTGCTGTCGATTTTAGTCTGTATCGGCTTACCGTCCAATGTTGCCGATGCTTCCAATTTCACACCACCGCCACTGGTTTCGCCTAATTTCATATTTGGCAACGTCAGTTTGGCAATATTGAGTTTCACATTTCCCACTTTGGTATCGGGGGACATCAGCTGCTTACCGACCGGACGGATTTTTTCACCCTCATCATGAGGCGCAGCACCACCGTTATCGTCAACCACACCGATATTAATCAATCGGGCAGATGCCAAATCCATCTTGCCGTTTTTGACCGGAATACCGACAAACAGTTTTACGCCGCGATGAATGAACGTATTGTCCCGCCACTGAGTTTGGCCCTCTTTCGGCGGTTTGGTTTCTGCCGCCACCGAATAAGTGCGGCCCATAATCATCAATTTATAACCTGGAATTTTTTTCGAACCGAATCCATCAGTGATATCTTCGACCAGTTGCGGCGCAGTTAGGGTTTCGTTTGCCAAAATACGGGCTGAAGTTTCTGCCAGATGGGCGGGCTTGCCGTCTATGGTCAATGCCTGTTCATGGCCGAAATCAGACGCAAATGCAGGCACGGCGGTCAGTGCGGCGGCCAATGCCAGAATACGGATAGTTTTCATTGCAGACTCCTGATAAAAATGTAATTGGGTTGATTGCCCGTCAAAATCCGGGCAATATTGATTGGAGTCTATATTTTTATATAAATGATACAGATTATCAAGAATATTTGTATTTTAAAATAAAAAAGGCCGTCTGAAATCCAGTTTCAGACGGCCTTTTCAATCTACTTAAAACCTTCTATCAGCCTGTAAAGCGTTTGAATACCAATGTGCCGTTGGTACCGCCAAAGCCGAAGGAATTGGAGATGGCAACGTCGATTTTCGCATCGCGTGCTTCGTTGGCGCAGTAGTCCAAATCGCAACCGGCTTCAACGTCTTGTTCAAAGATGTTGATGGTCGGCGGAGATTTTTGCTCGTGTACCGCCAACACGCTATACAACGCTTCCACGCCGCCGGCCGCGCCGAGCAAGTGTCCGGTCATGGATTTGGTGGAGTTAACAATGACTTTGCGCGCATGATCGCCCAAAGCGCGTTTGAGGGCTTTGGTTTCGTTGGCATCGCCTAAAGGAGTCGATGTACCGTGTGCGTTAACGTAATCAACGTCTTCAGGGTTCAGGCCGGCATCTTTCAGGGCGCGGGTAACGGCCAATGCAGGGCCTTCTTCGTTAGGCGCGGTAATATGGTAGGCATCGGAGCTCATACCAAAGCCGACGATTTCGGCGTAAATTTTCGCACCGCGTTTTTTCGCATGTTCCAATTCTTCCAACACCAGCACGCCAGCGCCTTCGCCGATAACGAAACCGTCACGGCCTTTGTCCCACGGACGGGAAGCGGTAGCAGGGTCGTCGTTGCGAGTGGAAAGTGCCTTCATGGCGGCAAAACCGCCAACGCCCAAAGTGCTGATCGCGCCTTCTGCACCTCCGGCAATCATCACATCCGCGTCGCCGTATTTAATCAGTCGTGCAGAGTCACCGATGGAGTGTGCGCCGGTTGTACAGGCAGAAACCATGCCGTAACTCGGACCGCGGTAGCCTTTGAGGATGGTTACGTGGCCGGAAATCAGGTTAATCAGCGAGCCTGGGATAAAGAAAGGATTAATTTTGCGCGCGCCGCCTTCGATAACGGCTTTACCGGTCGCTTCAATGCTCGGCAGGCCGCCGATACCGGAGCCGATGTTGACACCGACGCGGTCTTTGTCGAGGGTTTCCAAATCGTCCAAGCCTGAATCATTAATGGCTTGCAGGGCGGCAGCAATACCGTAGTGGATGAACACGTCCATACGGCGCGCTTCTTTCGCGCTGATGTATTGGCCGATGTCGAAATCGCGCACTTCGCCGGCGATTTGGCTGTTGATGTCGGATGCGTCAAAGCGGGTAATCCGTCCGATGCCGCTTTTGCCTGCGAGCAGATTGCTCCATGCGGTGGCGACGTCGTTGCCGACCGGTGATACTTGGCCAAGACCTGTGATGACTACTCTTCTCTGACTCATGATAATCTCGCTGTTGGTTGTCGGGATTTTCGCGGCAGCCTTGCTCTTTCTCTTTGTGAAACGGGCAAAACTCATGCCGTCTGAAATTTCAGGGGTTTAATAATAAGGTAAAAGCCTCTATTGCGATGGCGCAGCAGAGGCTGGATGTTTGGTGCGACCGATTAGCCTTGGTGGGCGTTGATGTAGTCGATAGCCAATTGTACGGTAGTGATTTTTTCAGCGTCTTCGTCAGGGATTTCGCAGCCGAAAGCTTCTTCCAAAGCCATCACCAGTTCTACGGTGTCCAGAGAGTCAGCACCCAAATCGTCTTGGAAAGAAGATTCGTTTTTCACTTCGGCTTCGTTTACGCCCAGTTGTTCAGCAACAATTTTTTTAACTTGTTGTTCGATGTTTGACATGTCAGTCGTTCCTTTTCGCCTTGCGGCAGGTTGTTTAAGGGAAATAATTCGTCGGTATTGTACCGAATTCGGATAGAGTTTTCCATCTAATCCTGCATTTTAGCACAGATTATTCAGTAAAAACCTGTTGTTGTGCATATTAGCATAGCCTGATTTTAACCTACAAGCGGGAATTTGTTTTGTTACGTATTAACATTAACATTATTAAAAAAAGGGGCTGTACTAGATTAGTAGATATGTTACCCTCAAAATATGAAGATAACACACTGCAAATTAAAGAAAAAAGTACAGAAAGAACTGCTCCGTTTTTTTTGTACTGGAAGTTACCGCCCGTTCTGCGCCGATATTTTGGGTATCCATCCCAATTCGGCAGCATTGTTCTACCGTAAAATCCGCACGGTTATCAACTATCATTTGGCCTTGGCTGCCGATGAGGTTTTTGAGGGCTCTGTTGAGCTGGACGAAAGCTATTTCGGCGGACAGCGTAAAGGCAGACGTGGTCGAGGTGCGGCAGGAAAAGTGGTTGTCTTCGGCATTCTGAAACGCAACGGACGGGTCTATACCGTTGTGGTGGATAATGCCAAGTCTGAAACGTTATTCCCTGTCATCAAAAAGAAAATCATGCCGGACAGCATTGTTTACACGGATAGCCTGAGCAGCTACGACAAGTTGGACGTGAGCGGTTTTATTCATTACCGCATCAACCATTCCAAGGAATTTGCAGACCGTCAGAACCACATTAACGGCATTGAGAATTTTTGGAATCAGGCAAAACGTGTCTTACGCAAATACAACGGAATCGATCGCAAATCTTTCCCGCTGTTCTTGAAAGAATGCGAATTTCGATTTAATTTCGGCACACCGTCCCGACAGCTAAAAATCCTGCGGGATTGGTGTGGAATTTAGGGCTAATCTACTAGTACAGCCCCTTAAAAAATTTTGATGGCGGTTGCTGCTGAAAAAGTAGGAATTAGATTTGAGAGAAGGTTTTTGCATATGCTGGTTTCGTGAAGGCCTACGCAGGATCAGCGTTGTCAGCGTTTTCATGTGTATGCTAACCTTCTGCAAGGTATCTGCTTAATCATATTTGAAATCAGTATAAAGCATAATTATCAGTATCCGAAATTCCAGTTAATTAAATATTCAGAGACAATCGTTAAGATTGATTTAAGGATGAAAATGCAAGACCAAGAAAACATTAAAAACCAAGAAGAACAAGAAAATCAGCCAAAAGAAGACAATGGTGCCATGACCAAGTTGCAAGATGTGTTCAATCTTGCGCATGACCAGGCCCATCCCGATAAAATTGATGCCGTCATCCGCGCCAATACTCGGGTGTCCGGAACCAATATGTGGGTATTGATGTTTGCCATTGCTGTGGCGAGTATCGGTCTGAATGTGAACAGCACGGCGGTAGTGATCGGAGCGATGTTGATTTCTCCGTTGATGGGGCCGATAGTCGGTATGGGTTATGGTTTAGCGGTGGGCGATACTGCGCTGATCCGCCAAGCGGTGCGCAATATTATGGTATTCGTCGCCATCAGTTTGGTTACTGCTACGTTGTATTTCCTGTTAACCCCGCTTAAAGAGGCGCAAAGCGAGATTTTGGCGCGTACTCAGCCGACCCTTTGGGATGTGTTGATTGCCTTCTTCGGCGGTAGTGCGGGTATTGTGGCGCTGACCCGAAAAGAGGGAGGCAATGCCATACCGGGTGTGGCGATTGCTACCGCATTGATGCCGCCCCTGTGTACTGCGGGCTACGGACTGGCACATGGCAACTGGCACTACTTTCTCGGTGCTTCATATCTTTTTGCCATCAACTGCGTGTTCATCGCTTTTGCGACCTTGTTGTTTTCCAAGCTGCTCAAGCTGCCGCGCAGGGGGTTGGTAAAGGAATCCAAACGCCGGTTGCACAGCATCATTATTACTGCCGTCGTACTTGCTGTCATGATTCCGAGCGGCTATATGGCATCAGGACTGGTGCGTCAGGAAATCTTCAACACCAGAGCCAATGCTGCCATTGCCACTGCGAAGCAACAGGAAGGTTTTTTCGTGCTGCGTAAGATGTTGAACCATAGAGAAAATAAAGTCAGTCTGGTTGTCAATGGAACGGGCAATGCCGAGAAAATTTCCGCCTTGCTGGTGAAAAGCCTTGAAGCGTCAGGTGTGAAAGAGCCGAAGGTCAACGTGGTCTATGCGGGAGGGGACAATGCCAAAATCGAAGAATTGCTGGCAAGCCAAAACAACCCGGTTCAGCAGCAAAATGAGCTGAAAGAGCAACAGGCCTATATCGATACCGTACTGGCAGGCAAAGCCTCCGATATCGACGATGCAGCGGTACTTAAGGAATTAAAAGCCCAATATCCGGAAGCGGAAAAAATCGTTGTCGGACGCGGCTTGGCTTGGGATAAAGCGCAAACAACGCCTGTTTCCGAACAGTCTGAAAGCCAAAAAAACGCAGAACCGAAGACAGATACATATGACGATATCGTCATTGTCTCTCTCGAATTGGAGCAGCCACTACCTGCCAAAGATCACGAGCGGATACAGGCGTGGTTACGCCAGCGTTATGAGGGTAAGGTAGTGAGCATATTGCAAACGCACAAGTCTCAGACAGATAAACCGTCTCAGACAGATAAACCGTCTAACGAATAATCGCCTTCAGGCTTTATCCATTTCCGAGAAATCATTGATTGTTCCTAGTACACCAAATCCGCCTCAAACACGCCTCTCAAGGCGTTGGAGAGGCGGATTTTTTCTGCGCGTTCGAGCATATCGCGGGTGATGTGTGTTTCGATGATGGTGTCCGCGCCCAAGTAGGTTTGCAGCTGCTGCAACACGGCTTGGCGCATGATGCCGTTGAGGATATCCAAATCCAGAGACGGGGTGAGACGGGTGTTTTTGTGCATGTTCATGTTTCAGTATTCTCCTGGAAATACTGTAAACAACGCTACTAGTTTCTACAGCATCGAGTTGATAACGTTCGCCCACACCGGCAAGGTTTTCTGCGCCAAGGACGAGTTTGAGTTTCTCAAAGTCGATTTGGTCTTCGCAAAAGACTTCGGGAAAGATTTGTTTGAGTTTTAATATATTGTTTTGTTTAAAATTATTTTCTAAATCGTGTATAATTTTTCGGTTCAGTTGCCATAATTGTGTCTTCCATCAATGATTACTTACAAAGTGTCCATTTTATCGGGATATGTTGAAAGTTAAAAGAAAAGGAGGCCGTCTGAAAAACTTTAATATTCGTTTTTCAGACGGCCTCCTTTTCACTTGCCGAAACAAGAGTATTTTGTTTCTCAACTTTACAAAACAGTCAGTCCTGCTGCTTGCTTTTACCCCAAAAACTCTTTCAAAAACAGCAAGACACAGGCGAGTTCGTCGGCGGATTCGCGTTGGGTGCCGTTGCCGGTATGGCCGCCGCCGTCGGGCGAGTAGAGCCAAGATTGCGGCGAGGTTTCGTGCAGTTTGGCGTAGAACTTGAGCGCGTGGGCGGGATGGACGCGATCGTCGCTGAGGCTGGTGGTAATGAGCGCAGGCGGATAATCGATGCCGTCTGAAAGATTGTGATACGGCGACAATTCGCCCAGCCAACGTTTGCAGACTTCGTATTTCTGCAGATTGCCGTATTCGTCCGTCCAACTTGAACCTGCGGACAGTAGCGGATAACGGATCATGTCGGTCAGCGGTACTTCGCACACCAGCGCGCCAATGCTTTGCGGCTCGCGCACGAAGGCGGCGGCGGTAATCAGGCCGCCGTTGCTGCCGCCCTGCAAACCGATGTGTTTGGGAGAACTCATGCCGCGTTCGGACAAATCGCGCACGACGGCAAGCAAATCGTCGACGCTTTTGTGTTTGCTGATTCCCTGCGCCGCCTGATGCCAGCGCGGGCCGAATTCGCCGCCGCCGCGTATGTTCGCCAATACAAAGGCATTGCCCTCTTCCAGCCAATATTTGCCGACGCTGCCGAGATAATGCGGCAATTCGGGAATGCCAAAACCGCCGTAGGCATAAACCAAAGTCGGCGTGTCGGGCGTGGCGTTTTTACCGACGTGGAAATAAGGAATGCGCTCGCCGTCGGCCGAAGTCGTCCAAAACTGCTGCACGTTGATGCCGTCTGAATCGAACTGCTGCGGCTGACGGCGCATGACGGTCAGTTCCATCACGTTCAAATCCAGCCATGCTCTTGTCAGCGGCGTGGTGAAATCGCTGGCGGCAAGGTAAACCACGTCTCCGCCCCACGGTTGGTCGGTCATTTCCAATGCACCCGAAGGCAGGCGCGGCAGTTCGACTTCCTGCCATTTGCCGTCGCTAAAGCGCCATGCTTTCAGACGGCCTTGTACGTTTTCCAGCAGGCTCACCACGACAAAACGCTTGGTCGTTTCCACGCTTTCCAATGCCTGCGTTTCATCGGGCGCAAACAAAAGCTGCGTCGCCCCGAGTTCGCCCCGATTCAGCTTCACCGCTACCAATGCGCCGCTCGGATAGCTTTGGTTCGCGCGGTTCCAGTCTTTGCGCAGCGTCAGCAAAAGATGACCCGCCAAATAGCCGACTACGTCGCAATCGTTGGGCAGGTTTAACGGTTTCGCCTCACCTTCGGCCGACACCTGCAAATAAGTTTTGGTGTAAAAACCGTCCGACGCTTCAATCAAATCAATCGGCGAACCCTGCGGATCGAGGTAACGCCACGCGTTTACCATCATGCCGTCTTTGGCAATTTGATACACCGGCAGGCTTTCCTCGAAACTCTTGCCGCGTTCCACTAGCCATACTTCGCGCGGATAGCCCGATTCGGTCAACTGGCGTTCATCCCAAGCCGGACACACCCACACGCTGTTTTCATCGCGCCACGACACATGGTTTTTGCCTGCCGGAAAGTGAAAACCACCTTCTACCAACTCCCCTGCTTCCAAATCCACTTCCAGCGTGTACGCCGTATCGCCGCCCGATTTGCTCAGTGTTAACAACGCGCGGTTGGGCTTTTCCACCAAGTGCGACACGCCGCCCAAATATACATCGTCGCCGAGCAATTCATCGAAATCCGCCACTGAAAACAGGATTTTCCACTCGGGATAGCCGGAACGGTAAGTCGCCGCGGTACATACGCGGTACACGCCCTTCGGATATTCCGCATCCTGATGAAAATGGTACATCCGCGCACGGTGTTCCTGACAAAACGGAATCTGCCGCGTGTCCTGCAACTGCGCCAAAATGCCGTCAGACAATTCGCGCGCCTTGTCGTTTTCTAAAAAACGCTTGCGCGTTTCGGCATGCGCCGCGGCGGCAAAATTTTGCGTTTCGGGAGATTCGAGGTTTTCAAAATGGAGATAGGAATCGGGGTAAGATTTCATAAGAAAAGGCCGTCTGAAAGATTGGGAAACGGAATTATAACGGCAAAATCAAAAAAGGCCGTCTGAAACCTGCGTTTCAGACGGCCTGAGACATTATTCAACTTAACGTCCGTATATTTTCCACAAACCTTCTTGCAAACCAAACGCAGGCTCGCCATCTTTCAGCTGGGTGCGGATGTAGCTGCCGTCAGGCTGCATCAGCCAAGCCTGGGTATTGTCTTCCAAGGCCATTTCCAAACCTTCGCGGATCACGCGTTCTTTGAGTTCGGGCGTGGTAATCGGCGTGGCAACTTCAATGCGGCGGAAGAAGTTGCGCCCCATCCAGTCGGCGCTGGAGATAAAGGTATCGTCTGCGCCGTTGTTATGGAAGCAATACACGCGCGAGTGTTCGAGTTGGCGGCCGATAATGGAACGGACGCGGATGTTTTCGGACAAGCCTTTTACACCCGGGCGTAAAGTACACATACCGCGCACAATCAGATCGATTTGCACGCCTGCCGCGCTGGCTTGATACAGCGCATCAATTACACTCGGCTCGATGAGTGAGTTCATCTTGGCGGTAATCCGCGCTGGTTTGCCGGCTTTGGCGTGTTCGGTTTCCTGCTTGATGCGGTCGATGACCATTTTGTGCAGGGTAAACGGGCTTTGATAGAGCTTGTTCAGACGGCCCGGCTTTCCCAAGCCTGTGATTTCCATAAACAAAGTGTTCACATCGGCAGTGATTTGTTCGTCGGCGGTAATGATGCCGAAGTCGGTGTAAATGCGCGATGTGCCTTGGTGGTAGTTGCCGGTACCAAGGTGGGCATAACGCTTGAGCACGCGGTCTTCACGGCGGATAACCAAAGCCATTTTGGCATGGACTTTGTAGCCGAATACGCCGTACACAACGTGCGCGCCCGCCTCTTCCAGCTGCTTCGCCCAGTTGACGTTGTTGGCTTCGTCAAAACGCGCCATCAGTTCGACCACGACGGTAACCTGCTTGCCCGCCAGTGCGGCCTTCATCAATGCGCGCACAAGCTCGGAATTGCTGCCGGTGCGGTAGATGGTCATTTTGACGGCCAATACATCCGGATCGGCCGCTGCCTCGCGTATCATTTGGACAACCGGATCAAACGACTGATACGGGTGGTGCAACAAAATCGGCGACTGTTTGACCAGTTTGAACACGGAACCATTTTTGCGCAAGGCTTTCAGACGGCCTGCATTGCGCGGCGGAAACTTCAAATCCGGCCTGTCCACCAAATCGGGAACGGCATTGAGGCGCACCAAATTGACCGGCCCTTTGACCTGATACAGCTCGGCAGAAGTTAGCTTGAACTGGGCAAGCAAGAAGTCGTGAATATGCGCCGGACAAGTGTCTGCTACTTCCAAGCGCACGCCGTCGCCGTATTCGCGGTCGTGCAACTCGTTTTGAATCGCGGCACGCAGGTTTTTCAAATCTTCTTCATCAACCGTCAAATCGCTGTCGCGCGTAAGGCGGAACTGATGGCAGTCTTTAACCTTCATGCCGGGAAAGAGTTTGCCGACATGGGCGTGCAAAATCGAAGACAAGAACACAAAGCCTGCATCGCCGCCGCAAATTTCAGACGGCATGGGGACAACGCGCGGCAAAATGCGCGGAGCCTGCACAATCGCCATTCCGGACGGACGGCCGAACGCATCCGTGCCTTCGAGTTCGACGGCGAAGTTGAGCGATTTGTTTAACGGGCGAGGAAACGGGTGTGACGGATCAAGGCCGATGGGCGTGAGAATGGGCAACAGCTCGTTGTCGAAATAGTTTTCGATCCATTTTTTCTGCGCGGCCGTCCATTTGTGGCGGCGATAGAAATGAATGCCGGCGCGGCTGAGTGCAGGCTGCAATACTTTGTTAAACAGGTCGTACTGCTCGCGGATCAAGGCCTGCGCCTCTTTTGCCACCGCTTCGATGGTTTCGGCCGCGGTTTTTCCGTTGTCGAGCGGCTGATGCGGACGCAATTTGTTTTCGCGTTTCAACCACGCCATGCGGACTTCAAAAAATTCGTCCAAATTGGAAGACACGATGCACAAAAAACGCAAACGCTCCAACAAAGGAACTTTCGTATCCTGCGCCTGAGCCAGTACACGACGGTTAAACGCCAACAGGCTGAGTTCTCGGCAAAGAATGCGGTTTTGCTCGGGCATGGTTCACTCCTGAAACATCGGTCATTAAGACTATAAAGTATAACGTTTTGACGCTGTTCCGTCAGGTTTCAGACGGCCTTGACAGAAAACCTTATCCCTATTTGAGGCAAGTCAAAGGGTTATCCGTTATTTTCTATGCCGAAACAGCGGTTTTTGCTATAATGCGCAGTTTAATGCAACCGCAATACCACTGCTAAAGGATAAGAAAATGGGCTTTTTGCAAGGCAAAAAAATTCTGATTACCGGCATGATCTCCGAGCGTTCCATCGCTTACGGCATCGCCAAAGCCTGCCGCGAACAAGGCGCGGAATTGGCATTTACTTATGTTGTCGACAAACTGGAAGAGCGCGTCCGTAAAATGGCGGCCGAACTCGGCTCCGAACTCGTGTTCCGCTGCGACGTTGCCAGCGATGACGAAATCAACCAAGTTTTCGTTGATTTGGGCAAACACTGGGACGGCTTGGACGGCCTCGTCCACTCCATCGGCTTCGCCCCCAAGGAAGCCTTGAGCGGCGACTTCCTCGACAGCATCAGCCGCGAAGCGTTCAACACCGCTCACGAAATCTCCGCATACAGCCTGCCTGCGCTGGCCAAAGCCGCACGTCCGATGATGCAGGGCCGCAACGCCGCAATCGTTGCACTGAGCTACTTGGGCGCCGTTCGTGCCATTCCTAACTACAACGTTATGGGCATGGCCAAAGCCAGCCTTGAAGCCGGCATCCGCTTCACCGCCGCCTGCCTGGGCAAAGAAGGCATCCGCTGCAACGGCATCTCCGCAGGCCCGATCAAAACCCTGGCCGCTTCCGGCATCGCCGATTTAAGCAAACTCTTGGGCCACGTCGCTTCCCACAACCCATTGGGCCGCAACGTTACCACTGAAGAAGTCGGCAATACAGCCGCCTTCCTGCTGTCCGACCTCGCTTCCGGCATCACCGGCGAGATTACATACGTTGACGGCGGTTACAGCATCAACGCGCTGAACGACGAAGAGAACTAAACAGTTTTCACTCCAAACGCACTTTCATGATGAAAGTGCGTTTTTTATGGCCGTTACATTATGGTTTGAATAACTGCATGACAAAAAAGGCCGTCTGAAAGTCAAATACGAATTCGAAACATTATCTTTACAGGCTTTCAATGATTATGTTTTCAGCATTATTATATTATCATTCTACCTCAATTTGAAATTCCGATAGAGCATTGATTCTAAAGATAACATTCATGTTATCTGATACTTAGCTACTGATAAAAAGTGGTGTAAAAAAGTAACAGAAAAAATTCAGACGGCCTGTTTTTCATACAGAAGGCATAGAAGCAGGGCATTTTTGGCATAAAATACAAAATTTAACATTATTGAATTTTTCTTAACTAATAAAGCGTTAAGATGCCTGCCGATTAATTGAATCACATCTGATTTTGACTCAAACACATACAGGAGATTAATTATGTCAATCGCTTCAGAATTTAAAGAATTTATTATGCGTGGCAACGTTGTCGACCTCGCAGTCGGTATGGTTGTCGGTACAGCATTCAGCGGCATCGTCAAATCATTGGTTGACGATGTAATCATGCCTCCTATCGGTCTACTAATCGGCGGCGTTGATTTCTCCAACCTGTTCATCACGTTGAAAGACGGCGCACAAGCCGCTCCTGCAGAAGGTTACGCCAGCCTGGCAGCCGCTCAAGCAGCCGGTGCCGTTACCCTGAACATCGGTCTGTTCATCAACACTGTGATCAGCTTCCTGATCGTTGCCGCTGCCATCTTCTGCGTGGTTAAAGCCATCAACTCCTTGAAAAAAACCGAAGCTCCTGCTGAAGAAGCACCAGCAGAGCCTAGCGAAGAAGTTCTGTTGTTGCGCGAAATCCGTGACTCTCTGAACAAAAACTAATCACAATACCTAGACATACACACAAACCAAGGCCGTCTGAAACCATTTCAGACGGCCTTTTCTCATACCAATATTTCGTTAAGTCCTTCCCATTGAAAGAATCACGTCCTTCCCTTTCTCAGCAAGTTATTCTGCTTTTTTAACCATGAAGCAACCCTCGTGGCAAACACAAAGCAAATGAGTAGTGCATCTCCTTGCCAATAAAAAAGCCCGATGCATTCAACATCGGGCTTTTAACTGGAAAACCAATCTTAGTCTTTGCGTGTTTCCACCAAAATCATTTCGACTGCTACGTCTTCCACTTCTACTTTAGGCACATCCGAACGGCGTGTTTTAGCAACCGGTTCAGGTTGTGGCTGCGCGGCAAAAGCGGCAACGGCTTGCGGATCGGTTTCAACGAAGATCAAATCGCCCAAACCTTCCGGCAAAACAGCGGCAACAGGCGCTGTTTCAGCTACGGCCTCAGTTTGCGTTGCCACAGTTTCAGTTGCTGTTTCAACCGGTTCTGCGACTTCTGCAACGGCTGTTTCATTCGGAGACAATACCGCGGAAATGGCTTCTTTGACGTTGGTGACTGCAGAAGCCAGCAGGGCTTGCTCGGCATCGGCGCTTTCAGTTTGCGCGACGGCAGGTTCGTCTTCGCTTTCAATCGCAAATACGAATGGCTCTGCGCTGGCAACTTCAGGCTCGGATACTACAATCACCAGCGGCTCGGCTTGATCGCTTTCAGAAGACAATGTCGTATTTGCGGCTTCAACCGTTTCGTTCAAACCCAAAACATGCGCTACGGCAAAGAGGACTTTGTCGGCGGTATCGGTAATGTTCAGGTATTGCTCGATTTTTGCCGAAGACGGAATATTGCGTTTTTTGCTGTTAGAACGGCGGTCGTTGCGGTTGTTACGCTGACGGTTATTGCGCTCACGTCCTTGACGGCCGTTGTTTTTCGCACCTTCTTCGCTGCGGGCGTTGTCGTCCGCTTCAACTTGCGCCTGTTCGCCATCGGCTTGAACGTTCACGTCTTCAACACGGTTTTCCGTAGATTGATGGCGGTTGCGCTCGTTACGGCCATTGTTGCGGCGGCGTTTATTGCCGTTTTGTTCCGCTTGGTTTTCAGACGGCATCTCAGCCAGTGCAGCCACTTCTTGAACGTTTACATCTTCAACCACTTCCTCAACACGGTTGCGCTCGTTATTGCGATCATCACGGCGGTTGTTGTTACGGTTACGGTTGCGGCGCGTGTCTTTACGCTCGTCGTTGCGGCTTTCGCTTGATTTGTTTTCTTCAAACTTGCTCTCGGCAGCTTCGGCATTCACTTCGCGCACTTCAACTTTGCTGCCGTCGTTTTTGTTGTTGCGGCGTGGATTTTGACGGCGGCTGTTTGAACGGCGGTTGCTGTTTTGGTTGCGGTTGGTTGTAGTGCGTTTTTCGGCAGGCTCTTGAGCAACTGCGGCAGGTGCAGGCTCACCACCGAAAATACGTTTCAACCAAGCTTTGAAGCTGTCCCACCAAGAGGCTTTTTTCTCAGGGGCGACAGTCGGTGCAGGCTGGGTATGGCGCACGCCTTTGACAGCTGGCTCAGGACGGGAAGCTTTGGCTTTTTCGCTGCCGAAAGGTTTGGCGGATTCGTCTTCTTCCGGCTCGGCGACGCGTTTGTAGCTCGGTTCGCCGTCTTCTTCTACGTCATCGATGCGGATGCGGTTGATTTCGTAGTGCGGGTTTTCCAAGTGGATGTTTGGAATCAGGACGACATTAACATCCAAACGCTCTTCCATCGCAAACAGCTCGGCGCGTTTTTCGTTCAACAGGAAGGTAGCAACATCGACAGGCACTTGTGCGTGTACTTCGCCGGTGTTGTCTTTCATTGCTTCTTCTTGAATGATGCGCAAAACGTGCAGGGCGGTGGATTCGATGCCGCGGATAACGCCGGTACCGGCACAGCGCGGACACGCAACATGGCTGCTTTCGCCCAAAGCCGGTTTCAAACGTTGACGGCTCAATTCCAAAAGGCCGAAACGCGAAAGTTTGCCCATTTGCACGCGTGCGCGGTCTTTTTTGAGCGCGTCGCGCAGGACGTTTTCAACATCGCGTTGGTGTTTCGGATTTTCCATGTCGATGAAGTCGATGACGACCAAACCGCCCAAGTCGCGCAGGCGCATTTGACGGGCGACCTCCTCGGCGGCTTCCATATTGGTTTTGAACGCTGTGTCTTCAATATCCGAGCCGCGTGTGGCACGCGCAGAGTTGACGTCGATGGAAACCAAGGCTTCGGTGTGGTCGATCACAATCGCGCCGCCGGAAGGCAGGCTGACGCTGCGTGAGAATGCACTTTCGATTTGGTGTTCGATTTGGAAGCGGGAGAACAGCGGCGTGTGGTCTTGATAGAGTTTCAGACGGCCTACATTGCTCGGCATGACATAGCTCATAAACTCGGCAACTTGGTCGTAAACTTCTTGATTATCCACCAGAATCTCGCCGATGTCGGGACGGAAATAGTCGCGAATCGCACGAATCAGCAGCGAGCTTTCCATAAAGAGCAGGTAAGGGTCATGATGCGCTTTGCCTGCTTCTTCGATGGCTTGCCACAGTTGTTTGAGGTAGTTCAAATCCCATTCCAACTCTTCCGCGCTGCGGCCGATGCCGGCGGTGCGGGCGATGATGCTCATGCCGTTCGGAATGTCGAGTTCGGCCATGGCGGCTTTCAACTCTTGGCGCTCTTCGCCTTCGATACGGCGGGATACGCCGCCGCCGCGCGGGTTGTTCGGCATCAATACCAAATAGCGGCCGGCCAGGCTGATGAAGGTGGTCAGTGCCGCGCCTTTGTTGCCGCGCTCATCTTTTTCGACTTGGACGATAACTTCCATGCCCTCTTTGAGCACGTCCTGAATACGCGCCCTGCCGCCTTCGTAGTCGCGGAAATATGAACGCGATACTTCCTTAAACGGCAAAAAGCCGTGGCGGTCGGTTCCGTAATCGACGAAACACGCTTCCAGCGACGGCTCGATGCGGGTAATGATACCTTTGTAGATATTGCCTTTACGCTGTTCTTTGCCCAGCGTTTCGATGACCAAGTCCAAAAGGTTTTGGCCATCGACAATGGCAACGCGCAGCTCTTCGGCCTGCGTTGCGTTGAATAACATTCTTTTCATAGTCACCTCGTGAACAGCGGCCGTTTGATTTGTGAATATCTTTTTCAGACGGCCTGTCTGTCCGGTTGGCACTCTTCAAAGGCAAGATGGGAAAATCCCCGTGTAACCAGTATTTGATTTGAAATCCGCAAGGTTGCATGCTTGAGCTCAAGCCATGTGCGGACGGATTCGGATAAAGAAGGAAATAAAGAACAATGCGGCGGAAAGGTTGATGGTTCCGCTGCCGTCCGAATGCTGATGCTTCGGACAAAATTAAGGCAGCCTACATCTTCTTATTATCGTAGCGCCGGTAATTTCGGACAGTGCTGCGCGGATTGCGTCTTACGCCCGGCCGGACGGCAGGTTCAATTCAAACTTAATTACGGGATTGCGTTTGCCGGCTTTGAACAAACACAAGGAAATGCTTTGCGGAGTGCGTTTTTAATATAAAATCTCGTTTTAACAATAAATCCGTTTCAGACGGCCTGCGACGGCAGGTTCGGGTCCCGAAACGGACGTTTGGGATTATAGAGAAAATGCACGCAATACGCAAAGATTCAGTCAGCCTGATTGCCGTTGCCGAACACGAGGAAGGCCAACGCCTTGATAACTATCTGATAAAAATCCTCAAAGGCGTCCCGAAAAGCCATATCCACCGCATTATCCGCGCCGGCGAAGTGCGGCTGAACAAAAAACGCTGCAAACCCGACAACCGCATTCAGGCAGGCGATACCGTCCGTATTCCGCCAATACGCATCGCCGAAAAACAAAGGCCGTCTGAAAACCAGGCCGCGCCAGCACGCGAGTTTGACATCGTTTACGAAGACGATGCGCTTTTGGTCATCAACAAACCGTCCGGCGTTGCCGTCCACGGCGGCAGCGGCGTGAGCTTCGGCGTCATCGAACAAATCCGCCGCGCCCGTCCCGAAGCGCGTTATCTCGAACTCGTCCACCGCCTCGACAAAGACACCAGCGGCCTTTTGATGATAGCCAAAAAACGCAGCGCCTTGGTGAAACTGCACGAAGCCATCCGCAACGACCATCCAAAAAAAATCTATCTCGCGCTGGGTGTCGGCAGGCTGCCGAACGACCGCTTCCACGTCAAGCTCCCCCTGTTCAAATACACCGGCGCACAAGGCGAAAAAATGGTGCGCGTCAGCGAAGACGGCCAATCCGCCCACACCATCTTCCGCGTGTTAAACCGTTTTTCAGACGGCCTTTTGCACCAAGTCGGCCTATCCGACCTGACCTTTGTCGAAGCTACCCTGAAAACCGGCCGCACCCACCAAATCCGCGTCCACCTGCAATCGCAAGACTGCCCCATCGCCGGCGACGAACGCTACGGCGACTATCAAGCCAACAAACGACTGCAGAAACTCGGTTTGAAAAGAATGTTCCTGCACGCTTCCGAGCTGCACCTTGCCCATCCACTGACCGGCGAAAAACTGATCCTGAAAGCCCCCCTGCCGCAAGAATTGGCGCAATTTGTTTTAATGTTGGAAAATCAGGAAAAGGCCGTCTGAAAGGAAAACCATGAAACCCAAACTCATTATTTTCGACTGGGACGGCACACTTGCTGACACCACCAACCCCATCATCCACACCTTTCAGCAAAGCTTTGCCGATTGCGGCCTGCCTGTTCCCGAAGCCGACCAAATCCGCCCGCTCATCGGATACAGCCTCTCCGGTATCATTCGCCGTCTTGCCCACAACGTCAGCGAACACGTTCAGGAAACCCTGATTGAGACCTATGCCGCGCACTACCTCAATCCCAACAACCGCAACATGACCCTGTTCCCCGAAGCCCTGCCCTGCCTGCAACGCTTGAAACAACAAGGCTATTGGCTTGCAGTAGCGACCGGCAAAGGCCGGAGCGGCTTGGACAAAGCCATTGCACAAACCGACACCCAAGCCTTTTGGCTGGAAACCGCCTGCGCCAGCGAATATCCGTCCAAACCCGCGCCCGACATGGTACTCGCCCTCTGCGACCGACTGGGTGTTGAACCGGAAGAGGCCATCGTCGTCGGCGACACCACCCACGACCTAGAAATGGCCGCCAACGCCAAAATCCGTGCCATCGCAGTCACCACCGGCGCACATACCGCCCAACAGCTTTCCGCCCTGCCCCATGCCGCCATGCTCAACAGCTTGGCCGAATTGCCTGATGTATTGGAAACCTTATAAATGACGGCGTGCATCAAACGACAAAGATTTAGATAACTAACCGATTGGACTTGAAATGAAAAAATTGCTTTTTGTGTTATTAGGGCTGGCAGGCCTTAATGTCTGCGTTGCCAACCCTACTTATGATGCAACCAGAGGTGCGTTGCAAAATGACCCTGGTCTATGCCAATACGGCTACAACTCCAATTGTGGTTCGCCTGGTCAACGTCAACAAAGACGGACTACGGAAATTATCAATATCAAGGTTCCATCAAAATACGGAGCCTGGGCCTTTAATCCTAAAACTGGTATTACAGGTGGCGCACTTGATATGAATTCTCGTGAGGAAGCAGAAAGAGAAGCCATTAAAACCTGCGAACAAGGGGGTAGAAATAAACCATGTAAGATAGGTGTTTGGGTACGTAATAGTTGTATCGCCGTTGCACAAGGTAAATTGGGTAAGAAAGTAGAAACTTTCTATGGAATGGAACCTATCCCCGGCCACGCTGAACCATCTGCCTTGAGAAAATGTCAAGCATCTGGAAGCTCTCAATGTACTATTGTTGTTAACGAAGGTTGCTCACTACCTAAATTCTAAATAGACCAAAGGCCGTCTGAAACGTAAACAACATTAAATAAGCATTTCCTAGGAACACCCATGGCACTCCAATTTGAAATCAACGCCGTTACCCCCTTCCGTCAAAACTGCACGCTGATTTGGGATGATGAAACCAAAGAAGCCGTTTTGACCGATGTCGGCGGCGACGTACCCTATTTATTGCAACAAGTCCAAAACAAAGGCCTCAAGCTGACTGCCATTTGGCTGACCCACGGCCATCTTGACCACGCAGGCGGCGTGGTTGAACTTTTGAAAACCTGCGAGGTACCCGTTCTCGGCCCACACAAAGACGATGAATTCCTGCTCCAAGCCCTTCCGCAAACGACGGCGCAATACGGCTTCCCCGTTTCTCCGTCATTCGCGCCGACACGCTGGCTGGAAGAAGGGGAAACGCTCAAAGTCGGCAACCATAGCTTCCAAGTCCTCCACATTCCCGGCCACACTCCCGGTCAAGTCGTTTTTTACAACGCCGAAAACGGACTTTTAGTCGCAGGCGATGTTTTATTTTATGAGACCGTTGGTCGCACAGATTTTCCGCGCGGCAATCATGATGACCTCATAAACAATATCTGCGCTAAACTATTAACCCTGCCCGAAACCACGCAAGTGATAGCCGGACACGGCCGTATGACCAGCATCGGGCATGAGAAAAGGTACAATCCGTTTCTGGTTCGTTAATATGAATGTTGTATAAAGCCAACATTCTGGCATACACAGATTATGCGTACAAAGGAAAACTGGCATACAATTTGCAGGGATAATACCCGAAAGATTAAGTACCTAATCTCCGGCAAATGCCAAAAAGAACTAAAGCACAAAGATAACAAGGTATTACGCAATACAACCTGATTTATCGAAAACCGGACATCTCTAAACCCCAAGCCTTACTCGCAGTGAAATTGTTACAATGTGACAATAAATGTCAGTCAGGCCGTCTGAACGGTTCTGCCGACTCAGGCGGATACAACGGAGATGAGGCGCAATGCCCTGCCGGAATGTGCCGATGTTCTGTTTGTCAAACCGTCGGGTACATCTTTAAGAAGCACAACATTATTTGGGTAAACCGGCAAACTCGCTGCCGGCACTAACAGGCCGTCTGAAAAGTTCGGCTGGTAAAATCAATAAAAGGATTATCAAATGAAAAAAATCGCAAAAGTAGGCTTCGTCCTGCTGGCTACCGGCCTGCTGGCCGCCTGTGCTACTAAGAGCAAAATCACTCCTGAAGGCACTACAGACGAGCCACGCTTCCCTAAACCTTACTCCCTGACCTTCAACAAAGACCGCGGTACATTCCCGACTTTTGACGAGCTGGATCAAATGCGTCCTGGCTTGACCAAAGACGACATCTACAAAATCCTCGGCCGTCCTCACTACGACGAAGGCATGGTTGGCGTGCGTGAATGGGACTACCTGTTCCACTTCTATACCCCAGGCGTAGGCGTTGACCCTGAAAACACTTCCGGCGTTGAAGGCATCACTACTTGCCAATACAAAGTGATCTTCGACAAAGACAAATTTGCACGCAGCTTCTTCTGGAATCCAGTATTCCCTAAAGATGCTGTATGTCCTCCTCCAGCACCTACACCTAAACAAGAGCCTCAAGTGATCATCCGCGAGATCATTAAAGAAGCTCCTAAACGTATCCGTCAATAAGGACAAATTTGAAACGGATCCTATTGGGTATAGCCTTGGCAGCAGGTCTGAATTCTTTGGCTGCTGCCGATGCTGTCAGTGACTATATCCAGCGTAAAAAAGTTGTGGTCAATACAGCTAAGGCGGAGCTTTGCTTTGCCGATGACGGTCAGTGTCATCCGGTACTGATTGGCAAGACCACTCCGAAAGGCAAATTCAATATGACGCCGATGATGACCAGCAAACCGGGTTACGGTGGTGAGGTTATCGGCTTCAAAGAAGAAAATGACTTTCTGTTTGCGTTACACCGGGTATGGACGCTCAAGCCGCAGGAAAGACGCATGGAACGCATCGCTTCTCCTCATGTGGCCGACCGCATCATAACCAATGGTTGTATCAACGTACAAAATAATGTGTACGAAAAACTGCGTCAGTATTTCATTCTGGAAATCATCTGATGTAAATCAGTCAAACAAAGGCCGTCTGAAACTTTTCAGACGGCCT